>JADZFI010000274.1 GCA_020850025.1 Saprospiraceae bacterium | reverse complement strand
CATTGCGAAACCATCAACCGGCATGTACGCAAACGGCATCAGCCGGACGCCATCACCCTGGTATGCAAGGAAAAAGAGGCCGATCGGTTACCCTATTTTCAAAACACCGCATCCGGACGATTCAATGAACTAATTCTGCCGGATGACGCTAAAAATTTTGACAAAACGGATTTGAAAAAATATTTAAGGCCCGGGCGAACCTCCATATTTATACTTCCAATTTGGGCCAGTCAGGATTTTATCATGGCTTTTCTGAGAAAACTAAAGGAAGTGAAAGGCAATAACCGGGTTGAAGTATATGGAATGCCGCAGTGGAAGAACTTTGAGGCCATAGAACCGGAATATCTAAGTCAATTGAATGTGCACATAACTTCCGCCTCCTGGCTTAATTACCAGCAGCCTGAAATAAGGGCTTTTCAGGAAAAGTTTTATGAAAGTACCGGCACCATTCCGGATGACGACGCTTTCAGCGGCTATGATGTCACCCTGTTTACCGGCAGGATGCTGGCCAGGTACGGCTTGTCGTTCCCGGAACATTTGGGAGAAGAATCCTTTGAAACTTACCGGGGCGCCATGCGCTTTCAACCGATATACCATACCTCCGGCGTAGATGATCGCCGCAACACGCCTGATTACTGGGAAAACACCTTTGTTCATCTGTTGAAATTTGAATCCTTCCGGTACGTACCAGTAGAATAACTCCCTTTACAGGGCACCCCGTCCGCACCGGTAACCACCATTATCTGATCGTGAATCCATCCAGAGAACAAAAAATTAGATCGGTAATCCGCCAATCGCAACCCGATTTGACGGTCATTCTGGAGAACATCTTCGACCCGCTCAATATCAGCGCCGTCATGCGCTCATGTGATGCCGTAGGTATCCGGGAAATCTTTGTGGTATACACCAAAAAATATCTGGACAAGCGGGGCCTAATACTCGGAAAAAAAACCTCAGCCGGCACTTTCAAATGGATAGATGTGTATGTTTTTGAGGATATGCAGGAATGCTTCAAACGCGTAAGGCAGCGTTACGAACGCATTTTAGCTACTGGCTTGGGCGACAGGAGCTCCTCTTTATACGACCTGGATCTTACCAGGCCAACGGCCTTATTGTTTGGAAATGAAGATGAAGGCATCAGCGATGAAGCGTTGGCCCTTTCGGATGGCAATTTCGCCATTCCCCAGGCTGGATTTGCAGAAAGCCTGAACATCTCGGTGGCATGTGCCGTTACGCTGTTTGAGGCCAGAAGGCAAAGGGCTGCCCAAGGATACTATGGTGATAAGAGCAAGTTCAGCCCGGAGGAACAGGAGCAATTGTTTGAGCGCTGGAAAGCGATGTTAAAAGAAAAAAGTCATCTGCAACAGCAAGCCATTTCAGTCAATAAGGATTCTGCAGATTTGCTTCCGGTTTTTGTACAGAGAGACCCTAAAGCGGAAAAAACCAGTATCCGGCCGAACCCACTCACCAAATTTGAGCTCTGAGTAGTGTAGTTTTGCCCCGACATATCAACCTAACGCATGCAAATTTCAATAGTCATACCTCTTAAAAACGAGGAAGAAAGTCTTCCGGAACTTGAAGCCTGGATCAGAAGGGTTTGTGAGGCACATCGTTTTTCCTATGAGGTTATCATGGTAGACGACGGCAGCACGGATAAGTCGTGGAAGGTAATTGAGTCGCTTAAACGCCTCAATCCGAATGTGCGGGGTATAAAATTCCGGCGCAATTACGGTAAATCAGCCGGTCTGCATACCGGGTTTCAGGTTGCCCAGGGGGATGTGGTGATTACCATGGATGCTGATTTACAGGATAGTCCCGACGAGATACCCTCTTTGTACCGAATGATAGCGGAGGAGGGTTATGATCTGGTGAGCGGCTGGAAAAAGGTGCGTCACGATCCGATCAGCAAAACCATCCCCACTAAATTATACAATGCCGTTACCCGCTGGATGAGCGGCATTCATTTGCACGACTTCAACTGTGGCTTAAAGGCCTACCGTGCTGATGTGGTTAAAACCATTGAAGTATATGGTGAAATGCACCGATACATTCCGGTGATCGCAAAATGGGCTGGTTTTTCCCGAATTGGCGAAAAAGTAGTGGAACACAGGGCGCGTCAATACGGCGTAACCAAGTTTGGCGGATTTGAGCGATTTATCAACGGGCCGCTGGATTTGATGAGCATATCTTTTGTGGGCAAGTTTGGCAAACGCCCGATGCATTTCTTTGGCACACTTGGTATCATGTCCTTTTTACTAGGCTTTATCATCCTGGCTTATCTCACCTATACCAAAACGGTCTATCAGGAATATGGCATGGCGGATCGCCCCTTGTTCTTTTTTGGCATTCTGGCACTTGTGGTAGGTACCCAATTGTTTTTGACCGGTTTTCTGGCAGAAATGATCAATCGAAATTCCAGTATTCGCAACAACTATCTCATAGAAAAAGAGATATAGCCCTGATATGAACCACCTTACCCTACCCTCTTTTTCTATAAATGGACACCTGCAAGGCGTTGTGGAAATTCCTGCCGGCACGAATACCAAGTATGAATACAACCGGCAACTACTACAATTCCAGCCGGATATTCGGGATGGTGAGGTGCGCCGGGTACAATTCATGTCCTATCCGGTGAATTACGGCTTTATTCCATCAACCAAAATGCGCAAAGAACTGGGTGGAGATGGTGATCCTTTGGATGTGCTGATTCTTGCCGAGCACTTACCCACAGGCAGCGTAGTGGAGGTAATACCTATTGGACTCTTGATGTTGAAAGATTTGGGAGAGCTTGACCATAAAGTGCTGGCAGTGCCGGCAGATCCGGCCAAACGCATTATTCCAGCCACCAACTGGATGGAATTTCAAAGGGATTACAGCGCTATCAGGCATATCCTGGAATTGTTTTTTCTTTACTACGACGGCCTTGGCACCATGACACTCATGGGTTGGTCTGACGAAAATATGGCGGTGCAGGAAGTAAAAAAATGGCAATTGGTAGAATGATTTGCAACCATTTGGCTGAAGGTACGTTTTTTTAGACCACCTTCTGCAATATGTCCGATAGATTAACAGCTTTCATTCCTTCTCCGGATTCTTTATCAGCCACTCCATTGAGTACCTCCCTTCGATATACTTTCTTTCGGAGCATTGATGCCGCCGGAAAAGACTGGGATCAGGCGGCCCCTGCGCACGACTTGTTTATGCAACGTCGGTACCTCAGTATTCTGGAGTCCAATCCACCTGAGGGTATGCGATTTGGATACCTTGTATTCTACCGCCAGGACCAGGCAGTTGGCGTTGCGCTTTGTCAAATCAAGTATTTCAAGGGTGATGATAATATTGCCGAGCTGGATGTATCCCGCAAGGACCCCTGCTTTTTTGGAGGACTGACAAAATGGTTTAAAAAATGGGTGGCCGGCAAAGCGGCCGCAGACATCCTGATTTGCGGCAACATGCTGCTAACCGGGGAGCATGGCTATTATTTTTCTCCAGACGTTTCAGAACAGGAGGCTATTCAGGTACTTGAAACCGCCCTGGATGATGTGGTTCAAATAATGGGCAAGGAAGGGATCAAGATGCCCGTAATACTGGTTAAAGACATTGCCCCTGTACGGCGGCCGCAAGGTTATTACTTAAGCAAAAAAGGATACACGGAGTTTGAAATCCAACCCAATATGGTTCTGGAGCTTTCCTTCAAGAGCTTTGATGAATACCTTCAGGCGATGTCCACCAAATATCGGACCAGAGCCAAGCGAGCATTTAAAAAACTGGATGGTGTTGAAAAGCGGGTATTAAATTATTCGGAAATACTGGCAGAACTGCCTTTGATCTATCGGTTATACAAGGATATAGCCAACAATGCCGGCTTCAACATGGTAGATCTCAATGAACACTACCTGGCAGCACTGAAAAAAGACTTTGGTGATCATTTCACTATGAACGCCTATTATCTGAATGGGAAACTCATTGCGTTTTATACCACCATCCAAAATCATGAGGAGCTTGAAGCACATTTCCTGGGCTATGAAAAATCGCTGAACCATGATTATCAGCTCTATCTGAACATCCTGTATGACATAGTAGCGACTGGTATTGGCTCGGACAGCAAACATATTGTCTTTGCCCGTACGGCTCTGGAAATCAAAAGCTCAGTCGGTGCTGTGGCCCACGACCTGTATTGTTACCTCAGGCATCAGAATGCAGTGGCTAACCGGTTTGTTCCTACCATTTTGGATTACCTGAAGCCCGTGGAGGAGTGGTTGCCCAGGCACCCCTTTAAAGATGGAGATCACTGGCACGATTGAAAAAAGCCTGTTACATTAAAAGCAAGAGCCACTCCTGCATCAGGGGTGGCTCTTGTTTGATTATATGGCAATCCGAAAGGAGTCTTACCTTATGACGGTAACATCTCCACGGTAGAGCAACACGCGGCCGTCTAGGAACTTAACCTCTACTATGTAGACAAATACTCCCGGGTTAACGAAGTCACCATTATAACGACCGTCCCAACCTTCGGAAAGGTTATCATTGTTTGGATAAAAGCGTTCGCGCTGGTACACCAGCTCACCCCAGCGGTCGTAAACACGCATGAAGTTAACCAGTTCCACGCCCAGCCCTACATTCACATTGAAGTGATCATTCAGACCGCTTGGATTAGCCGGAATGAAGATATTGGGAATATAGACGTTGCGGTTTGGATCCACTACTATGAAAACTGTTCCTGAGCCTGTGCAACCTGCAGAATCCACTACGGTGAGCGTAAAGGATTGATTGTTGAAGGTATACGCTGTGGCATAAAGAGTATCCGGATTAACCAGCCCCTCTGGGTTGGTCCAGCTAAAGCTGCCCACTGAAGCTACGTTGCTGAGAATTGGATTCAGATTGGCGTACTCGCCCAATTCTACTTCAATTTCTACCGGATCAAATTCCACCAGAATCGGGTTGGGCTCCAGGACGAAAATAGAGTCGGTGATAGAGCATTCCTTGTTGTCGATAAAGGTGATATAGTGCCAGCCGCCTCCAATAGTAACCGGGAAGCTTGGATCCAGTATTGCGCCAAAGTCGACACTAAAGCTGTATGGGCCACCGGAGCCACCGCTGATGGACAGGATATTGAGTGCGGTTTCATCGCCATTGCAAGTAAGCGGAGCGATTGGCTCAATTTCCCCCTGAACCGGGGCCGGATCTATAATAGAAGAGTTGCCTTCAGAGGTACAACCATTGGCATCGGTTACGGTGACGAAATAGTTTCCGGCAGTCAGCATTTCTGCAATCTGGCTGTTTCCTACGTTGTCGCCCATTTCATCTTCCCAGAAAAAGGTAAACCCAGGAACACCACCGGTAACATCCACTGTCAACTGACCATTATTTCCGCCGAAACAGTTGGGGTTTTCAGCGGAGAAACTCAATCCTATTTCACCCGGCTGCCCTACGATGATATTATTAATCGAATTGGTACATCCGTCTCTGTCGGTAATGGTAGTGGTGTAAGGACCAGCAAGCAACCCGGTAACATTGGCAGTAGTTGCGCCATTGTTCCAAACGAAAGTATAGGGGCCTCCATTGCCGCCTGCAGGGGTTATTGAGGCCGTACCGGTAGCGTCACCAAAACAAAGCGCATCGGTAGTAGTGATAGTACCTGAAATTTGAGGAGGCGTGGTGATATCAATCGTATCCACTACAAAACAGTTG
>JADZFI010000273.1 GCA_020850025.1 Saprospiraceae bacterium | reverse complement strand
TATACTTCCGGGTGGACACCCCGCCGTTTCGGCCTGTCATGTTTGTCGGACGGTATGCCGCCGGGCTGAACGACTGGCAGTAGCGCTTTCCCAATCCGGCGAGCCGGTGGAATCGCTGGCGCTTCAATACCTGAACCGCCTGTCTGATTATTTCTTTATTCTGGCCAGATACCTGGCCCAAACCATGGGAGCAGAAGAAGTGATCTGGAAGCCCAGATAGACAATACTAAGGTACTAAAACAGCAGAGGCGCTGAGGAGCAGAGAAGTAATCTCTCTGCACTTCAGCGCCTCTTCATTTATTTGTTTTGGCTTGGAAACCTTACAAGGTTCCCCGCAATTCCTGCTCGCGCTCAATGGCTTCAAACAAAGCCTTGAAATTGCCTTTGCCGAAGGATTTAGCCCCACGGCGCTGGATGATTTCAAAGAACACCGTAGGCCGGTCCTGAATAGGTTTGGTGAATATCTGCAGCAGATATCCATCCTCATCCCGATCCACCAGAATGTTCAATGCCTTGAGGTCTTCGATGCTTTCATCTATCTGCCCTACCCTGTCCAGTACATCCTCGTAATAAGTTTCCGGAACATACAGGAAGTCTACCCCATTGGCGCGCATCTGGCCTACGGTTTCCAGGATATTATCAGTAGCTACCGCAATGTGCTGTACCCCTGCGCCCCGGTAAAAGTCGAGGTATTCTTCAATCTGGCTTTTTTTCAAGCCTTTGGCCGGTTCATTGATTGGGAATTTGATATAGCCATTGCCGTTGCTCACCACTTTCGACATCAGGGCAGTGTACTCTGTGGAGATATCCTTGTCGTCGAAGGTGATCAAAAGTTTGAAACCCATGACGTCCTGATAGAACTTCACCCATTTGTTCATACCGCCGAGCTCTACGTTGCCCACGCAGTGATCCACGTACTTCAGGCCAACCGACTTGGACGGGTAAGCACTGGATTTAGGCTGAAAACCAGGCATGAACACTCCATGATAGTTTTTCCGCTCAACCAGGGTATGAATGGTGTCACCGTAAGTTTTAATAGCGGCAAGTACCACTTCTCCGTGCTCATCCTTCAGAGTCATTGGCGCGAAGGCGGATTCGGCGCCGCGGGCAATGGCCGTTTCGTAAGATTTTACGGCATCATCCACCCAAAGAGCCAGCACCTTGACGCCATCACCATGCTCAGCCACATGCCGGGAAATTTCAGTGCCCGGTTGAAGCGATGAGGTGAGTACAATTCGGATCTTGTTCTGCTGCAAAACATAGCTTACCCGGTCGCGCACACCAGTTTCAGGGCCTGCATATGCCACGAGTTGGAAACCCAGGGCAGCCTGATAATACATGGAACTTTGCTTGGCATTTCCGACATATAATTCAAGGTGGTCGGTGCCGTTGATGGGAAACGAGTCGGTGGCATTCACCAAACTCTTATCGGGAGAGGTTGACACGATCTAGATAGTTTTTTAAATGGAAAGATGCCCGCAAAGGTAAGAACATTACCTGTTAGTAAGGAGGGAGCGGAACTTAAAATGCCGCCCTCATGGTCAGACTGAGTCGAACATCACTCTGGTCGACAGTAGTACGGCGCAACCAGACCACTACATCTACGGAAAAACGTGCCTTGGTGAAAAAGCGCTTGACATCAGCCAGGGAAGGAATCAGAGGCAAAACATTTCCGGTATCCAGTGGCGCAGGGTCACGGTAGGCAATTTCCACATAATCGTTAGGATTGCTGTCGTCATAAACCCTGACCGAAATACGGTCAATAACACTCAGATCAACATCGCCAAAGATGCCGCCAATACTTGCTTTGCCGTTGATGATGCGGGAAACATCCGCTTCGGTTTTGTTGGTCTCCTGCAGATATCTGTCCCAGTTGGACGGTATGTTTTTTATCTGAAAATGATGGACGTCAAAAACCCCAATCCCGGCAGGAATACTGAAATCACGCTCGAAAAGCATGTCGAAACCGGGCGCCTGCTCCTCCTCCTTTTGGCATGACCAACCAGAAAGAGCGAACAAACCGAACAATAATGCGTTAAGAATCCTGTTTTTCATCCAAATAATGATACAAAACAAGTCCGTTTGGTTGCCTCTAACCGTATTTTTGCCGTTTAAAAGGCAGGCAAATATCCACAAGACAGTGATAATTGCGTGCAAAAATCAGCAGGTATTGATTTATGAAATATTTGATCACAGGCTTGGGTAATGTAGGATATGATTACGACGGTACCCGGCACAACATAGGGTTTGAGGTAGTAGATTACCTCTGTAAAGACCTGGGGGGAGAATGGAAAGGCAACACCCACGGCGATCTGGCTGAAGTGAAGTTCAAAGGAAGAACGCTGATACTGCTCAAGCCCAATACCTACATGAATCTTAGCGGCAAAGCCGTGAGGTACTGGTTGCAGAAAGAAAAGATCCCTGTGGAGAACAGCCTGGTGATTCTGGACGACCTTAATTTGGAATTCAGCAAGCAACGACTGCGCGCTAAAGGCTCTGATGGCGGCCACAATGGCCTGAAAAACATTCAGGAATTACTCGGTACGGATGCTTATCCACGACTCAGGATCGGCATTGGCAGCAGTTTTTCCAAAGGCAAACAGGTGAACTTTGTTTTGGGGAAATGGACCGAGGATGAAAAAGCCGAATTGCCGCGTATTCTGGAGAAATCGGTAGAGGTAATTAAGACTTTTGTCACCATCGGCCTGGAAAAAGCTATGAATGCAACGGGGAAAT
>JADZFI010000272.1 GCA_020850025.1 Saprospiraceae bacterium | reverse complement strand
TTTTGATAATCAATGCTATACACCTCAGCGTCTCTCCGACTCTGCGGTAAAATTTACTTATGAGACACCCTCTATCAGCTTATTAAAACGCCACTTCCACCGCCCGTCCTCCACGTCCTTTGGCATCGAAGGCCCTGAATCGCACCTTTCCTTTCGCATCCATCGGCCCTTCATACCTGTCGCTTCCAGGTCCGGGCTCAGTCCCATCCATGGTGTACCGAATTTCCAGCCCGGGGAACTGGATATTAGCGCTTACCTTGCCGTTTTCCATCCTTACGCCCACAGTGGGTATTCTGTAGTGGGCGCCGCCCTGGAAGGACGCCAGCCGGGGCAGTTCTCTTTTGCCCAGGACATTGGCAAAAACACTCCAGGCCTCCTGATATAAAGCCTCTGCGTGGGCAGGTTTTTTTTCCAGCGCCCAGTCCGGCTCGGACGCCCAGGCACGTTCCGCCAACCCAAGCATTTTGGGAAACGCCAGGTACTCCAGCATCTCAGCACTTCGGATGTTTTCACTCCATAAATGCCCCTGAATACCCACAATCTTTTGTTTGCCATAATCCGTCAACCGGTCTTTGCCCTTGAATGCCTCCGGCGAAACCGGAATGCCAAAGCGGTCGTCCTTCACATTTTTCAAATAATCAAAAGGGATAAAACCAAAAGGCTTGTCAACATCCACAAAGCCGCCCCAGTAATAACCGGGCTCTTCAAAATCTCGCTGATAAGCCAAATCAAAATACAAATTCGATACCGGACACAACACCACCTCATAGCCCCCATTGGCCAATCGGTAAGGTAAATCCTCCGATCCCCAACCTACTACGGTATTCCAAACGGAAGTCCTGAAATGATCGTCGGCAAAATCCGGATTCACTATCATTTTGCGCTGCCCGTCGAGGCGGGTTTCCCGCATGCCGATCTCTTCCCAGCCGGAAACAAACAAACCGCGTTTATGCAGGATGTCGCGCACTTTTTCCCAATAATACAGCCATAAATCCGAGGTCTGACGGTATTGGCCCGGGGGCAAGGTCTTCAACAAGGTCTGGCAGGCCGGCGATTTCTCCCAAACCCCCACAGGCACCTCATCGCCGCCCATGTGGATGGTTTTCAAGGGCATGCCTGCCTCCCGGTGCATCTCCACAAGGGCATCCACCGTGGTTTCCACAAAGCGGTACACCGAGGGAAGCGCTACGCACATCACATTATCGCGGTAGTATTGAGCGCTGACATAGCTGGAAGAATCTTCAGGATCTGCCAATCGGTAGGCCAGGGCTTCTTCAGGCTTGCCGGCGGCCATCAAACGTCGATAACGAGCTTCCATGGCCTTAATGGCCGCCCGGGCGTGGCCAGGGGTTTCAATTTCCGGAATCACCTCTATGTGGAGCAATTTGGCATGGCGCAATATTTCCAGATAATCCGCCCGGGTATAAAACGCACTTTGCGGATTGTTCAAATCACCTCCGGAGCCATAGGAAGCCGGAAGATGCTCCCGACTGTCGAGTGTGTGGCCGCGCATGGCGCCTACGGTGGTCAGCTCCGGGAGGCCGGGTATTTCCAGGCGCCAGGCTTCATCATCTGAAAAATGAAAGTGCAGGGTGTTCAGCTTGTATAATGCCATCCAGTTCAAGAGTCGCAGCACCTGCTCCTTGCGCTGAAAGTTGCGCGCTACATCCAGATGAAGCCCCCGATAACTGAACCTTGGTTCATCACGAACTTCGGCACAAGGCAGCTGAAGGCTTTTTCTGGGGGCAAACCATGCCTCCAGTGGCGTCAGTTGGCGTAACGATTGAATGCCGTAAAAAATGCCGGCCTCACTGGAGGCTTTAATGCTGACAAGCTCCGGAGTGATGTTCAGTTGGTAGCCTTCAGTTGGAATGGAGGCGTCTTTCTCCAGCCGGATTTTTCCGTCAGCGGATGCATCTGTGCGCAAGTTGCTGCCTAAAAGCGCTTTCAGCTCAGAGGACAGGTATTCCGCCAGGTCTTGAAATTCAGGCGCTGCAGTGATGCCGGTGGAGACATCCAGAGTAAAGAATTCCGGTTTTTCTGCATAATGCACCGGTGTTGGCAAAATTTTAGGCAGACTGGAGGCGGGCAGGTCTTTGGTAGCTGCATTTTGGGCAAAAACGCGGTCTGGTGTTATCTGTGCTTCGGGGCTGTCTGCACTGCGTTTAAATGCGGATAATTCTGCCGGCGCATGGGTACTTACACGTGTAAGGGCATGCGCGGTGGCGGGGGCATTGTCCCAAACCAGGTAATATCCGCTGGGAGCATCGGATATGTTGAATACCCAGGCGCCCCCAACATATTCCATCTGAATGGATTTTCCGGGCGCCAGCCCCTGAAACTCCGGACCAGGATACAATCGGAATAAATCGCCATGAATACGCTCGGCGATCAGGCCACTGCCCGGCCATACGCGCAGCACTTCCCTGGTGGCGTTGTAATAAATGGTCCAGCCATTTACCGGTAAGGATGATTGGCGATGGTCGTTGAGCAGAGTGAATCGGGCCAGGTGCTGACCGGGTTTTTCACACTGATTGGTGCTCAACTGCCAGAAAATACGCAGCGATTCTGCCGGGAAAGGGGTAGCCCTCTGGGCATAAATGAGGTAGGGCAAAAAAAGGAAGACAATGATCCGCATGGCAATCCTGACAACTTTTGAGCCGCCAAGTTGAATAATAATCTGCACTTCCAGAAAAAAAATGGGGCTGGTACTGTTTCAGTTTTGAGACCTGAATGGTAACTATTATTCAGGCCTTACTTCCAGGCTAAGCTACAGGACGTTTCTAGTTTCACTAACCCGGCGAATTATCGCCGGGGCTGCGGGATGCCCCTTAATTGGGGTTTTAACCCCAAAATCCGTTTCAAACGGAGCTGAGGTTAAAACCCCGAAAGTTGATAGACCGTCTTTTGGGATTGTGCAAAAAGGGTAATTGATCAAAAACGCCGTGCCTGAAGCAAAATTTCGCTTGGCTTATGGCAACTTTTACGTAACATTTAAAGTTTCGTAACCGTGACCACAACAGTCAAGGTTATTCCAAGGCTTGATTTACAGTTATTAACAAAACAAGTCCAACGTCCATTGCCCAACCGTCCAACGTCCAAACTCAGGCTTGTTCCATGGCAATGGCCTTCGGGAAAAGGATATTGTTCTCCAGGTGCACATGCTGGTGCAGATCCTGCTCAAACTCCTGCAATTTGGCAAACAACACACGGTACGAAGTGCAGGCATCCAGCGGTGGAGTGTAATCACTGCTGAGGGTACGGATGGCTTCCATGGCGCCGCCGGCCGACTCATGTTCGGCTTCCATCATGTGAATAGGGTTGGCTATGGAGCCAAAAACCGGAATGGGCGCGGGGCCGCCGGTACGTTTGGCCTCCTGCATTTTGCGAATAAAAGGAAACAATACGCGTTCTTCCTTGTGCATGTGCATGGCTAACTCCTGGGCTACTTCGCGGTAATGGCGAGCAATATCTACCAATTCCGGATGGCGCTCTCCATGTACCCTGGCTACTTTGGCAGTGAGCTCATCCAGCACCGGAATGGAGGCGGCAACGTATTGGTGATGTCGTTCTTCGATGTAGTCGGCCAGGGTGTCCAGCGGCCATTGCTGATAATCGTGATCCACCGGGGCCGGTGTTTGGTCCAGCGCATCCAGTTCTTTCTGGATTTCGGTGATGTTCAGTTTTTTTTGCCGGCAGATTTCATCCAGCGGCTTTTTGCCGCCGCAACAGTAATCAATGCCGAATTTGCGAAACACCTCCGCTTTTCGGTAGTCAGCTACCACCATTTCCCCAACGGTAATGGGTTTTTCGGCTATATCAAGGGCGATCAGAGAAGATTCCTGTAGGTTCATATTAGATGTGATTTACGGTGAATTAATGTGATTCGAAGCTTTGTCGAGGCAAAATTAATAATTAAGAGTATTTTATCTTTAATTAATCCAAACTCTTACAAAAACCTGACAGACATATTGGTGCAGTGTGGGAGTAGGGCAAATGGTCAAATAGCTGACAAAATTTACATTTTCGCAGCCCAGCTATTGCCTGAAAAAAAACTTGTTTTACATTTGTAGATAAAATAGTCTTAAATCCTTAAATGCCTGTAACGCCTCTTTAATTATGGAACCATCCGACAAACCCGCGCGGGAGGGACAATACCTGCGAAAGAGTGTTGACTATTTAATGGATACCCGCAACTGGTGGGGACCGCTCACCTTTATCCTTGTCATCAGTTTGGCCGGGGTAGGCATGATCGGGTATCAAACCTACTTTGATGCTCCTCCTGAAGCTGCCTTCAAAACCAGCACAGGGCAGGTCGTAATGGAAAAAGCGGCCATCAACCGGGGCCAGGAAGTATTCCACAAATACGCCCTGATGGAATACGGCTCCTACTTCGGGGATGGCGCCCAGCGCGGACCCGATTACACGGCGGAAGCCCTGCACCTTACAGCGCAGTACATGACCGAATACAAGGCACAGGCATTCCGGCAGCAAAATGGGAGAGAGCCTTCGGAGTCGGAAATCAAAGTGATGGAAGAAGATACCAAAAAAGACCTAAAAACCAATCGCTACAATGCTCAGGACGATGCCATCCAACTCTCCGATGCGCAAGCTTACGCGCTGGGTAAACTCCGGGAGCATTATCTGGGATTATTCATTGATCATAATACCGACAAAGCGTTTCCTCCTCCCGGTTATATCAGCAACCGCCAGGAAGTGGAGGATTTGGCCAATTTCTTCTTCTGGGGCGCATGGGTTTGCGTGGTAGAGCGCCCGGGTTCGGATTTCAGCTATACCCATAACTGGCCTTACGATCCTCAGGCCGGCAATACACCTACTGCTCCGGTTATACTGTGGAGCGTACTGGGCATGCTCGGGTTTGTCCTGGGCTGCGGCATTGTGCTGTATTTCATCGGACAATACAACCAGCTGCCCAACAAGTTTTTCACTCCTCCAAAAAAGGACTTGCTGACCATTGATAAGGTAAGCCGTTTTTCGCCTACCCCCACGCAGCGGGCCACTTTCAAGTTCTTTGCAGTGGCAGCTGTTTTGTTCCTGCTTCAGGTGAGCAGCGGCATTATCACCCTAAACGATTTTATCAACTTCTTTGGCGCCATAGGTATTCATATCTCCGGCGAAATACCGGTTACCATTTCCCGAAGCTGGCACATCATGTTGTCGCTTTATTGGATTTCCACCTGTTGGATTGCCTCCTCTATATTTATCCTGCCCATTTTGGCCAAGCAGGAGATTCCCGGGCAATTGAAACTTGTCAATACCCTGTTCTGGCTGCTCTTCCTGTTGGTGGGCGGTTCACTCACCGGTATGGTGCTCGGCCCCCTTGGGCTTTTGGGCAAATGGTGGAATCTGCTGGGGCACCAGGGGTGGGAATATGTAGATTTTGGCAAGCTTTACCAGGGATTACTGATGGTCATCTTTGTACTCTGGGGTGTGGTGGTATATCGCGGTTTGCGCCCAACCTTTCAAAAGAAAGAAACCTGGACACTGCCCAAGTGGATCATGTATTCCGTCATCGGTATTCCTTTGTTGTTCCTCAGCGGCTTCGTGGCAACACCTGAAACCAACTTTGTCATTGCCGATTTCTGGCGCTGGATGGTCATTCACATGTGGGTGGAAGCATTCTTTGAGGTGTTTATCACCGTAATTGTTAGCTACCTGCTCGTATTGATGGGGCTGGTGAGTCGTCAGGCTGCCATCCGGGTGGTTTATTTTGCTACCCTGTTGTTCCTGGGCACTGGTCTGCTGGGTATATCCCACAACTTTTACTGGAACGCAAAGCCGGTGGCAACCATGGCGCTGGGAAGTATTTTCTCCACTCTGCAATTCATTCCGCTCATCCTGCTTACGGTAGAAGCCTGGCGTTTCAAAAACATGCCTAAAATAGCCGTGGGAGATGTTGAACAGAAGGATCTGGGGGCCAATTTTGCCTTCCCTGAAGTCTTTTTGTTCCTGGTGGCAGTCAACTTCTGGAATTTCTTTGGCGCAGGGGTGATGGGTATCATCGTCAACCTGCCCATCATGAACTATTTCGAACACGGAACTTATCTGACCATTAACCATGCCCACGCTGCTTTGATGGGCGTTTACGGCAATGTGTCGCTGGCAGCTATGCTCTTTGCCGCCAAAATGGTGCTAAAGTCCGAACGCTGGCATGCCCAGGCCATACGCACCGTATTCTGGTCCATCAATGCCGGTTTGATGCTGATGGTCATACTGGATTTGTTCCCCGCCGGCGCTGTTCAATTCAAGGCGGTGGTGGAAAAAGGACTGTGGTTTGGTCGTTCGGCCGAGTTTATACAGGCCGGTACCTTTGAAACCCTGACCTGGCTCAGAGGTATTGGCGCTACCCTGTTCTTTGTAGGCGGCACTATCCCGCTGGCCTGGTTCATGGTCACCCGCATGCGCTCACTGAAGGCGGCAGAAAAAAATCAGACCCTGGAGTCGCTGGATCACGAACCGGAGCCTGCAGAAGAAGAGGCCGTCCATGTCTGATCTGTGTATATTTGCCCAAAATACGGCTTATAAAACATGCGTGTCATATCAAAATCAGGTGAGTACGGATTGCGGGCCCTGCTGTACATGGCCTCCAACCAGGAAAATGCAGGCTATTTCAATATACGGGAAATGTCGGATGAACTGGATATCTCCTTCCATTTCCTCACCAAAATACTGCAGGTGCTTACCCAAAAGGGCATTCTGCAGTCGTACAGGGGCCCTAATGGCGGCATAACCTTCCTCAAAAATCCGGAGGATATCACTCTGGCCGATCTCATCCGGGCGCTAGAGGGCGATGACTTCTTCGATAAATGCCTGCTGGGGCTTCCCGGTTGTGGAGAACGGCAACCTTGCCCCATGCACGCCTATTGGATGAGTATTCGGAATAACCTGAAGACCGAATTTGAGACAACCACGTTAGCCGACCTCGGAAATGATACTCGTTTGAAGCAATTCAGGTTGATCGCCTGAATTTTTAACTTTAATTCATTTTAAATACTCTTAAATCTCAAAACCTAATTTCACACCCGTATTTCACCATCAATCTAAACGGTATGTCATGAAATTTTCCATTCAACACCGAATCCTCCTTTTTGCCATTTTTCTGCTCACCCTATTGGTCAGCTCCTGTAAGCAGGACAGCCCCGAGCAGGGTGTTTCGCCCTTGGCAGAATCTTATGATTACAAAGTATTCAAAGCCTGGAACGACAAGTTTCTGGAACTCGACCGGTATGCTGCCGGAAACCGCCCGGGCACGGGTCCGCGTGCGCTGGCTTACCTCGGACTCTCCGCTTATGAATCTATAGTGCCCGGAATGCCGGATAATAATTCGCTGGCCAGCATTCATTACGGACTTGATCTGCCCAAAGCTGATCCCGATCTTGAATACTATTGGCCGGCATGTGTGAACGAGTCCTATGCCTACCTGATGAAGAAGTTCTTCATCATGATGCAAACAGATTACGCCTCACTTTACCAGGGTATTGACCACTTGCGGAACCTGCAGCACGACCAGTTTGCAGAACAAACCTCCCCGGAAATTCTGGAGCGTTCAGAAGCTTTCGGCAGAGCCATAGCCGCTGCCATTTATCAATGGGAAGAGCAGGATCTCGCGGGGCATAATGCTTTCCAGAATCCTCAACCCTCTAACTACCAGCCGCCCTCAGGGCCTGGACTCTGGCAACCTACCTGGCCGGATTACAGCGCAGCGGTATTTCCCTATTGGGGCGATGTAAGGACATTTGCCATGCGCGAAACCGATTTGTTGTCAAAACCTCCAATTCCCTACGATGAAAGTCCGGTCTCCCTGTTTTATGGTCAGGCTCTGGAAACCTACCAAACCGTCAACAATATTGTAGCCAATGCCCCGGGCGCCTACGAAGCCCGATGGAAGGCAGAATTCTGGAGCGATGATATTCTTGGACTCACCTTCGGACCACCGCCCCGATTGGCTGCCATCGCCAATCAGGTAGTGGAGAAAGAAAACCTGAATCTTGCCCGCTGCGCAGAACTTTTTGCCAAGCTTGGCATGGCCATGAGCGATGCCGGTGTATCGGTTTGGAAATCAAAGTATTATTACAATGTGGAGCGCCCAATAAGCTACATCCGGCGGGTAGTGGCGCAACAATATCCTGAGGCAGCCAATTGGCAGTCACTGCTTAACAACCCGATTTCCGGCACCAACGGAATTACTCCAGCTTTCCCAGCTTATCCATCCGGCCATTCCGGATTTGGCGGCGCAGGAGGTAAGATCTTATCCTCTTTCGTCGAATATAATGCGGAACATCCGGGAAGCTACACCTTCACCGATCTGTGCCACAAAGACAGATTTGAGTTTTTGGGCACTCCGCGCACGTTCACTTCTTTTGCAGAAATGGCTTATGAAGATGCCTATTCCAGGATTCCACTCGGTGTGCATTTCCGGATGGACTGCGAAGAGGGGCTGCGACTGGGAGAGCTGGCTGCCCACAGAGTGCTGGACTTGCCGTGGAAGAAATAAGTAGAGCATTGTACATATTTGAGCATTGATTCAGTTCATGAAGGCTTTAAATTGACGAGTGGGCAGCAGTAATGTTGCCCACTGTTTTTTTTAGTCATTTACTACTCCCACTCCCGCCTTTTGTTTATATTTGCTGATAAACCAAAACATCTATGCTGACCCATTCCGATCCAGGCGCCGCATCGGCCACAAGCGCTCACAGGCCATCATTTTCTCATGAAGAAGCGCTCGCAGCAGCCATTTCGTATTTCGAAGGCGATACCCTTGCTGCCAGCGTTTGGCTGAATAAATATGCCCTGAAAGACTCTTTCGGCAAAATATACGAGCGAAGCCCGGAAGAAATGCATCGGCGCATCGCCGCAGAAATTCTGCGCATCGAAAACAAATACCCGGACCCGCTTTCCGAAACGGATGTATTGCAACTGCTGGAACGTTTCCGCTACCTCGTACCCCAGGGCAGCCCCATGGCCGGTATCGGGAATCCCTTTCAGGTGGTATCATTGTCCAACTGTTTTGTTATAGGCATTGAAGGAAGCGCCGATTCCTATGGCGCCATCATGAAAATTGATGAAGAACAGGTGCAACTGATGAAACGCCGGGGTGGGGTAGGGCACGATTTATCCCACCTGCGCCCAAGCGGAACGCCGGTTATGAACAGCGCACTTTCCAGTACCGGCATTCTGCCGTTCATGGAACGCTATTCCAATTCCACCCGGGAGGTGGCCCAGGATGGTCGCCGCGGCGCCCTGATGCTGACGCTTTCAGTTCGGCACCCGGATGCTGAACAATTTGTAGATGCCAAGCTGGATCATACCAAGGTGACAGGCGCCAATATATCCCTCCGCATTGACGATGCCTTTATGAAAGCGGCCGTCAGCGGCGAAAAATACCTGCAACGCTTCCCGGTGGAGGCCGAACACCCGGTGATGGAAAAATGGGTGGACGCCGCGCTCCTTTGGAAAAAAGTAGTGCACAATGCCTGGAAAAGCGCTGAACCTGGCGTGCTCTTCTGGGATACCGTAGAGCGGGAATCTGTGCCCGATTGTTATGCCGACCTGGGTTTCCGAACTATCTCCACCAATCCGTGCGGAGAAATACCGCTTTGCCCTTACGACAGCTGCCGGCTGCTGGCCATCAATTTGCTGAGTTATGTGGAAAATCCATACACCCGGGAGGCGAAGTTTAACGAAGACCTGTTCCGGCTGCATGCACAATACGCCCAACGGGTAATGGACGACATCATAGACCTGGAGTTGGAGAAAATTGAAGCCATCCTGGCAAAAATCGACCACGATCCGGAAGGGACGGGCATCAAGGAAACCGAAAGGCAACTTTGGCTCAAAATCAGGGAAAAATGCCTGAAAGGTCGCAGGACCGGTATTGGCATCATCGCTGAGGGCGACATGCTGGCCGCCCTGGGCATCCGCTACGGCTCACCGGAATCGCTGGATTTTTGCGAAAACCTGCATAAAACACTGGCCATTAGTGTCTACAGAGGCTCGGTCGAAATGGCCAAAAAGCGCGGCGCCTTCCCAATTTATGATGCAGAACGGGAAGCACAGAATCCATTTATCCAGCGCCTCAAAGAAGCCGATCCGGCCCTTTATCAGGATATGGTGAAATATGGCCGACGCAACATCGCCCTGCTGACCATTGCTCCAACCGGAACCACCAGTCTGATGACCCAAACCACCTCAGGCCTGGAACCCGTGTTCCGCATCTCCTACCAGCGCCGTCGGAAGGTCAATCCAAACGATAAAAACGTCCGTGTCACCTTTGTGGACGATACCGGCGATTCCTGGGAGGATTATCATGTATTCCACATCCCCTTCACACACTGGCTGAAAGCGAGAGGTTACGACCCCGCAGTGGTGCAAACCTGGACGGAAGAAGCCCTGGCTGAGCTCATTGCCCAATCCCCCTGGCATGGCGCCAGCGCAGCAGATGTAGACTGGATCAATAAAGTACACCTGCAAGGCCGGGTGCAAAAATGGGTTGACCACAGCATCAGCGTAACCGTTAATGTGCCGGAAGAGGCCACCGAAGAGCTCATTGAAAAAATATACCTCACCGGCTGGCAGGCCGGATGCAAAGGCATGACGGTTTACCGCGAAGGCTCCCGGGATGGCGTTTTGATCAGCAACAAAAAAGAAGAGCCCAAGGCCGCCTTCACTGAGACTGTAGCGCCCAAACGTCCGGCTACCCTGGACGCAGCGGTGGTGAATTTTATGAACAACGACGAACGCTGGGTAGCGGTCATTGGCCTGTACGATGGCCGGCCCTATGAAATATTCACCGGCCGTGCAGAAGACTCGTTCAGTATCTTGAGTAAAATTACCTCAGGTAAAGTGTTGAAAGTGAAGGAAAATGGCAAAAATCGGTACGATTTTCAATACGTGGACAAAGATGGTTACAAAGTAACCATTGAAGGTCTTTCCCGTACGTTCAACAAGGAATTCTGGAACTACGCCCGGTTGATTTCCGGTGTGTTGCGCCATGGCATGCCCCTGGCCTATGTGGTAGACATGGTGGACAACCTTCACCTGGAAACGGCTTCTCTGAATAACTGGAAAAATGGTGTGGTGCGCGCCTTGCGCCGATTCGTGCAGGATGGCGCAACTCCTTCACACAATACCTGCCCTGCCTGCCATACCGACGGACTTGTTTACCAGGAAGGCTGCCTGCATTGTAAAAATTGCGGGCATTCGGAGTGTAATTAAACGAGGCGGTTTCATTGGTTAGAGGTTTTCTTGTAGTGTAGTGTCGGGGTGACTGGCTGTCACCC
>JADZFI010000271.1 GCA_020850025.1 Saprospiraceae bacterium | reverse complement strand
TGGCGACGAAACCCAGGGCGGGCAGCCAAAAACCTGTCAGTCTTGTCACAATCTGGGGCCTATTCAGGCTACAGTGGCCATCAGTGTGCTCGACAGCGCCAACGTTGCCGTAACCCAATACCGGCCCGGCAATAAATACAAGGCTCGTGTAACCATCAATGCCACCGGACAAGGGCTCAACGGCTACGGATTTCAGATGATCGCCCTGCGCGACAGCGACAATTCGGATCTCGACGGATTTTCAGATGTGAATCCCAATAACTATAAGATTGCCAGCATTCCGGGTGGACGTACCTATGCCGAGCACAACAACATTTCCCCCACCAATACTTTTGATGTTACCTGGACGGCGCCCGCTACCGGCACAGGCAGCGTAACCTTTTATGCCGCCGGCAACGGGGTGAACAGCAACGGTAATACGAGCGGCGACGGCGCAGGTTCAAGTACCCTTAAGCTCACAGAGTTCAGTTCTGCCACCGCTGATCCGCAGGCGTTGCCCGGCGACTGGACGGTATCGCCCAATCCTGTCACTGACCTGCTGCAGCTCTCAGGCAGTCGGCTGGAGCCCGGCCATTACCGGTTCAGGGTTTTCAGCGCTGCGGGACAAATGGTTTGGGAGGCCGAACAACTGATTCAAAATGAAGCCTTTTTGAGCAGCATTCCTGCGTCCGACTGGCAACCCGGCGTTTATTTTGTGCAAATGGAGCAGGGCGGTAAGCGCAGTTATGTTAAAGTGCTCAAACTTTAACTACAGGAAGGTTGGTTGGGTGAAATACAGGCAGTTAACTTCGTGTTGACAAAAGCAATTCAAATGGTTCGTTACTTTGTAGCAAAATAACGTTTCAAAGAAAACGTTATACACCAACGAACTACCAACCAAATCTGCTTCAACATGAAGAATCTCATTGTTCTGATGTTCCTTCTGCCTTCATTTGCCTTTGCCAACAACCTGCAGGGCAACCCCACACTTGAGGCTATTTCGACTGCATTGGGCGCCGGAGATGTGGCTGCACTTTCTAAATATCTGGCTGATAACGTGGAAATTTCCATCCAGGATAAAGAACAAGTGTACACCAAGGCAAAAGCGCAGGAGGTGCTTAAAGGCTTTTTTGACGCCAACAAACCCAAAGCGTTTGCACAGGTACACAAAGGTCAGAGCCGCGAAAACAGCGATCAATACTGCATCGGCAACCTGAGTGCCACTGCGGGCAATTACCGGGTATATCTGTACCTCAAAGTAAGCGGCTCCAGCATCAGCATCCAGGAGATGCGTTTTGACAAAGAATAGTTTTTTTCTCCCCCTTAACTCCTCAGACGGCTTCGGACTAAGTGTCCGGAGCCGTTTTTCTATTTGACCTTTTGCCACCTCACGCAAAGGCCCCCATCGCAACAAGTCTAGGAAAAACTGCCTGAATTCACCTATCTTGCCGTGATTTTCTGCTGCCAGAGTTTTCTGGTACGATGATTGGGTGAAAATAATCCTTATGAAAGTCTTGCTTGTGGAAGACGAGCCCAAAATGGTGCAATCCCTCAAAAAAGGTCTGGAAGGGCACCAGATAGAGGTTGACTATGCCGGTAACGGCAGGGAAGGGGCTCGCCTTGCCCAGTCAAACGACTATGCCGTGATCATTTCCGACGTGATGATGCCTGAAATGAACGGCCTGGAAATGCTCCGCCAGCTTAGGCAAAATGCCAACCAGACGCCGGTGATATTGCTCACCGCCCTGGGCCAAACCGATGAAAAAGTGGAAGGATTCGACGCCGGCGCCGATGATTACCTCACCAAACCTTTCGAATTCAGGGAATTGCTCGTGCGCATACGCGCGCTGGCGCGTCGACCCAAATCCAGCTATCAAATCCAGTCGCCCACCCTTCTGCAATTTGCAGATCTGGAAATGGACCTCGATAAAAAGGTACTCTGCCGTTCCGGACAAAGAATAGCGCTTACGCCACGGGAATTTTCCCTGATGGAATACCTGATGCGACACCCGGGCAAAGTGATCTCCAAAGCAGAAATTTCAGAGCAGGTGTGGAACCTCAGTTTCGATACCGGCACCAATTTTGTGGAGGTCTACGTCAATTTTTTGCGAAAAAAAGTAGATAAAGGTTTTTCTAAAAAGCTGATCCATACGCAGTTCCGTATCGGATACGTACTGCGCGAAGAACAGGAAGAACCATAAGCACAGCCAACCATGCAAATACGAACCAAACTTACCCTTCAGTTCATTGTGCTCGTGGCAGGCATGCTCGTGGCCTCTCTCTGCTTCATTTACGTGAAGTTCCGGAATATGACGGAGGATGAATTTTACGACAGCCTGCGCTCCAAAGCCCTGATGACCGCCGAAATGGTGTTGCATGAAGAAGAAAAACTCCAGCCCATCAACGAAAATGCGGGGCAGGAAGACCCGGCTGTTGCGCTCCCTTTCCGGGAAAATGTGGTGATTTTTAATACCGATCTTCAAAGGGTATTCGCCTTCAACCGTGCAAAACCCTCCCTGCCCGACAAGAGACTGGCTGTCCTTAAAACCTCCGGCGAAACCCGCTTTCAAAACGGCAATCTGCACGCCATCAGTCTGACCCACACCAGTCACAGCGGCCGGCAATACCTGATCATCGCCGAGTCGATTTTCAATTCCGAAGAATTATCTCACCTCCGCAATATCCTGCTGATCACGTTCATCCTTTGTATCGGGATGGTGGCGGCCGGTGGTTGGTTTTATGCCGGCCAGGCCATGGCCCCGGTAGCCGGGATCGTGAATCAGGTGGATGCCATCCGGCCTTCAGACCTCAGCGCCCGTGTGCAGGGACAAAACAATCGCGATGAACTTTCCAGGCTGGTGCTGACCTTCAACCGTCTGCTCGACCGGATTCAGTTTGCCTTCCGCATGCAAAAAAGTTTCATTTCGAATGTGTCGCACGAATTGAAAAATCCGCTTTCGGTGATCATAGCGCAACTGGAAGTAGCGCTGGATCAAAAACGTGACAGCGAAGAATACCAGGCCACCCTTCATTCCGTGTTGGAAGATGCCCGGGAACTCAGCGAGGTAACCGAGAAACTGCTTCAACTGGCCAAGGTACACTCCGAAGGCGCCGACATCAGCTTTGAGCGGGTGCGGCTGGATGAACTGATGCTGCAAACGCGCTCCAGCTTGCTCAGGCTGCATCCGGATTACAAGGTTTCCTTTGATATTGTGGGTGTGCCGGAAGATGAGGAACAACTGTTCGTAAGGGCTAACGAGCCCTTGCTGCGCTCGGCTTTCCAGAACTTGATGGACAACGGGTGCAAATTCTCCCCGGAAAAAAAGGTGGATGTGAAAATCCATTTCGACCCCGATGGCCAGCACCGGGTGGAAATTTCAGATCGCGGACCGGGCATCTCAGCCAAAGATCTGCAGTTAATCTTTCAGCCGTTTTACCGCAGTTCGCAGAGTATTCACGTGAAAGGTTCGGGTATTGGGTTGTCGCTGGTGGACAGCATCATGAAAATTCACCAGATCGGATTGGATGTAGATTCGGAACAAGGAAAGGGTACTACGTTTAAATTGAGTTTCCCCGCCATGGCGGCGTGATATTGCCCAATATGCATAAAAACAGCATCCGGCACCGCAGTTCAGTTGCTTCTGCCTACCGTTGGTTGACGGCAGCGGGAATGGTCATGGCGTTTATATGGCAGGGCTGCCATCTTTACCCGGAACCTGAATTGCCTGAGCGTAAGGTGGCCACCCAAATGGCCATTCGCTGGAATCAGTTGATCCTGGAGCTGGAACGCCATACCATGGGATACCGCCCGCCCGTGAGCGCGCGTATGTTTGCATACGTGGAAATGGCAGCTTACGAAGCCTCCCTCCCGGATCTGCCGGATCATGTTTCCCTGGAAAAATTTGTGTCCGGTTACCACAAAGTGGAAGAATCGTTTGGGGAAGAACAATTTGTGCTTCCGGCCAGTCTGAATGCCGCTTATGCTGCCATTCTCCGGCATTTTTTTGCCACTGCCCCCAAATCTTTGCTGCTGGAGATTGACTTGCTGGAGCAGCGAAATCACCAGAATATTCTGGCTGATTACCCCCAACAAGTAGCTGGCGAATCTGCCGAATACGGGAAAAAAGTAGCTGAAATGGTTTGGGAGTGGTCGAAAACCGATAAAGAAGGTCATAACGGACATTTGTATAATTACGATCATGGCTATGAGCCTGCCACTTGCACCGGCTGCTGGCAACCCAACGGGGAACACGCATCTCCGGCCTTGCTGCCTTATTGGGGTAAGGTGCGCACGTTTTTGCCGGAGGTGACCGATATTTCCTTTAAAGATCCGCTTCCATACGACACCCATCCTGGTTCCGGTTTCTATACCGAAGCGATGGAGGTATTTTCCGTGTCGCAGCCGCTGAGCAAGGAGAATCGCTGGATTGCCGAGTTTTGGAGCGACGACCACCCGGGCCTGACCTCCTCGCCTGCAGCCCGCTGGATATCCATTGCCAATCAGGCCCTGAGCAAATCCGAAGCGCCTTTCCCTTTGGTCATAGAAACCTATGTCAAATCTGCCATGGCCCTTCATGATGCCGGGGTAGTGGTGTGGAGCGCCAAGTACCAGTACAATGTGGAGCGTCCGGAGTCGTATATCCGGAAATATATCAATCCAGACTGGACAACGATTCATCCCAGTCCGTCGTTCCCATCCTATCCCTCCGGACATGCGGCATTTGGTACGGCTGTTGCGGAAGTGCTGGCGGATGTGCTTGGAACGCAGTTTGACATGGT
>JADZFI010000270.1 GCA_020850025.1 Saprospiraceae bacterium | reverse complement strand
CTACGCCCCGGGGCGCTGCGCCTGGGATGACAAAAAATCTGAATTACACTACTCACGCTCATTTTGTGGGTAATGGACAGGACGGAAGTTCGGGGGTTACAATATGCGAGATGTTATTGTTTAAGGTTCAGACTGCTATCTCACTACACTCAGTTTTGCGGTATGTGCACGTCCAGTTGATTTGTTCTCCAAACGTACGAAGTACGTGGCAGGCGGCAGTTGCGACACATCAAGGAAGAAGATGTTCGTATCCGGCTCCACCCGAACGCTTGAAGCAGAAACCAGAGCGCCTCCCAGACTGTGCAGGGTCAGGCGGGCGTCGAAGCCGGCGCCTTTGTTGGAAAACCCGATCTCAGCCTGGATACTGGCCGGATTGGGGAAAATGCTGATGGCGCTTTCCGTAGCAAAAAGCTGGTTGGTGCTTACCGTTATCGGTAAGTAACAATCCGGATTAACCACATAGGCGGAATCCACCAGGTTCACCTTGGCGTATCCGCTGAACATGGTTTGAGTCAACACCTCCTCGCTGGCGCCCAGCCAATCCTGCAACAACGTGGTAAATACCTGTCGATAATCAAATTGAGCGCCCTGCAGCTGATTGTCATTGGTCAGGTTGGTAAGATTGACATTGGTACCCCGAACCCCGGCGGCAATGTTTTTGCCGAAAACAAACATGGGTGCAAGGGTGCCGTGATCGGAGCCATCAGAGCCATTCTCCCGGGCACAGCGACCAAATTCAGAAAATGTACAGGCCGTAACCTGATCGGCCAGGCCCATGCCTTCCAGATCATCGAAGAAGTTTTTGACAGATTCAGCGAGATCCAGCAGCAGATTGGCGTGATCGCCTTGTGCTGTATTGCCGCCATCCACCTGGGCGTTGTGGGTGTCAAAGCCGCCCAACTGGCACAGGTAGATTTTGGTTTTGCATCCTCCTTTGATCAGGCGGGCTACCGTTTGCAGTTGAGGAGAAAGCCGGCTTGGATTGGTGGTTGGGTAAGTGGTCAAATAGTTGGAACCCGCGTTAAACACCTCCGAAATTCGCTGTGCATACAGACTGGTGCTGCGTTCCACGCCCATAATGTATTCCAGTTCTTCGCCATGCTCAGAATCGGGTACGTTCAAAATGGGGGCACCACCAATGGTTTGAATCAGCGAGTAAAATCCGGCGGCATCCTGTCCGCTCAGGTTAATGACATTCTGGTGTTCCGTTTCCGTGTGAAAACCCAGGGAAGTAGTGGGGTCGCCTACCTGAATACCTAATGGATCGGGCATGCTGGAGGTTGGTACGCCCTCTACATCCGGGAAAAATGCCTGAAGCGCCCGGCCCATCCAGCCGGATTTGATATTGTTATTGGCAGGGGTGCCATCGCCGCCCGAAAGCCACAAATCTGTGCCCTTGAAGTGACTTTGGTTCATGCTTTCATACCCTACCCCCTGAATCACGGAAGCCCAACCTTTTTCGTATAACTCCTTGATTTTGATAAAGGAAGGGTGCAAGCCAACCTGATCCTGATTGCCCAGGGTGCCGTCCAGATGGATGTATTCGCTTTCCTGAATCCGTATGGAAGGCCGGAGGTTGGCATAAGTGTCGTACTGTTCAATGGGGATAACGGTATTCAGTCCATCATTGCCTCCTTTAAGCTGAATGAGTACCAACACCCTGTCTTCCACGCCTTCGCAGCTGTTCAGCAATTTCGCCATGTGGCTGTTGGCAAATGCACGTAGTGGGTGCCCGTTAACCACGAACGGCGTTACGGTCGCGGCAGGAAATATTTTTAGAAAATTTCTGCGTTTCATATTGAAATTCAATTAAATAGAAGGTGAATAGAGCGGTTTGAAGCCAGAATCAGAAGGTTTGGTATTCGGGTGAATATAAAATGGCTTTAATCAGGCGCTCCAGTGCAATGGTGACCTCAGTGGCATCGTTGGTGCTGAGATAATTTTCCCATTCGTAGGTCCAGTCGCTTGGAGGTAGCTCATCCAGGAAGACCTGAATGTGGAAGTAGTTAAATCGGTCAGTGTCCACCTCCTCCGGCAACAAATACTTCAGCAAGTCTTCCACAAGTACCTGGGAATCAAGTGGATTGGAAATGACGCCGCTATTTTTCACCCAGGCTGCAATATTGATTTTGGTGCCGAGCTGCTGGTTGGGGGTGCCTCCAATGGTGAGCAATCCGCTCAAAAACATCTCACCCATTTTATACCTGGACACAATGGTGCTGGAGTTAAACCACTGGTGACTGTAGTCCGGTTCCTGATAATAGGCCGGATAACCGGCTACATCGGAGGCGAAGAACAGCGGCAAATTGGCCGTTGAGAAAGCGCGTTGCAACATGCCGCGTTCAAAAATCTGGAAATACTGGGCAGTATTCACCATCGGATCCGGCAATGGCATGCCGAAGAACGATATGGTCTGATAGTTCAGCTCAAGTGGCGATTTGATCATGCCGCCAATGATCTCATCCTTGTTATCAGAGTCGTCAGCATCGAAGAAGTGTTGACTTTGCAGGAGTTGCGCAAGGACGGGTTTTACTTCGAAGTTGTTGTTAATCAGGGTATTGGAGAGAGGAACTATAATATCGTTTTCCACCTCAGATGTGATCTGTCGACTGACAAAGAATCGATAGAGCCTGCGACACAGATTTTTGGCCGTTTCAGGTTGCGCGAATATCATGTCTACAAAGGCCTGAAGCTCTGTCCACATCCCGGCACTATTGGCAGCTCCCGGAATAACGGTGTTATTAAACCTGGGGGAGAAGGTCTTGGCGCCTGTTGCATGTTGGGTAAACTGAGCATCCCCGCGCGGAATGCCGGTTTCCGGGTCAACCACATCTCTATTCAAACGTGTACGGAATCCGGTGAGTACCTTTGCCGCTTCTACGATATCGTATTCGGTATAATTGGTGTAATCGCCAGGAGCTATTTGAGGTCCTTTGCCGATGGTAAACAATTCAAAAAACTCCCTTGCAAAGTTTTCATTGGGGTTGTTTTTCGTGTTTTGGGCATTGTTCAGGTACAACAACATGGAGTTGTCGGTTACCATTTTATACGCAAGTTTCTTGAAATTACCCAATGCGCCCCATCTCAGCAATTGCAGGTAATCAAAAAAGGATGAATTCCTGGCAGTATTAGCAGTAGTTTGAAAATACTGATGGAAAAAGAAGGTCATTTTATGCCCAATACCTATATCCTGAAGGGCTTCATTACACCACCAAACCATTACCCAGCGGCGCAGGACGAAATCTTCATCCGGAAGACTGTTCTGAGGAGTACCTGGCAGTGGGAGAAGCCAGGTTTCCACCGTCGATCCCTGAGTTTGCAGATTTTTAT
>JADZFI010000269.1 GCA_020850025.1 Saprospiraceae bacterium | reverse complement strand
GCAATGGCATCCGTTTGTGACAGAGAAGCATCCTGCGGCAACACTATTTCCAGCAGGAACTCTCCCCGTTCTCCGTGTTCCATAAAAGCATTGCCTATCAGACCTGAGGAAAGCAGCGTAAATGAGCCCAGGAACATTCCCAGCGCTGCTAAAAGCGTAATCACTTTGGTCCGGCGGTTTTTCAATGCCAGATCAAGCAGCCGGACAAATCCGTTGGATACCCATCCCAGGAAACGCTCAAAACCCAGGATAATGCGTCCTGTCAGATTCCTACCCTCAAACCGATGTAGTTTGCCAATCCGGGAAGTCATCCAGGGCACCAGGGTAAAAGAGACAAGTAACGACATCAGGGTGGAGGTCAACACCGTCATGCAGAACTGTCGGAGCAGATTGGGCACCAGACCCACGGTAAATACGATGGGCAAAAAGACCACCACGTCTACCAGCGTAATGCTCACCGCCGTAAATCCAATCTCCATCCGACCATCGTAACTGGCTTGCACCTTGTTCTTCCCCATTTCAAAGTGCCGGTAAATATTTTCTATCACCACAATGGCATCATCTACCAATATTCCAATGGCGAGCGACAAACCCAGCAGCGACATCAGATTAAGAGAATAGCCGAGCAATTTCATCATGACGAAAGTGCTCACAATAGAAGTGGGGATGGATATCAATACAATTGCGGCATTGCGCAGGCTGTGTAAAAACAGGAGCATCACCAGGCCCACCAGTATAACCGCCACCAGCAAATCCTCAATAACAGCATTGGTGGCTTTCTTGGTAAAAGTGCTGCTGTTGGCCACCACGTCAATGCGCAAACCTTCGGAGGCATAGTTTTTTTCCAGCTGGCCGATTTTTTCCAGCACGAGTTTCGACATCTCCACCGCATTGGCATCTCCCTGCTTGCGGATGGTGATGCCCACAGCAGGCTGACCGTCGGCGCGGCAAATCACTTCCTGGTCGCGGGTGCCGTCCTGCACCTCGGCAATGTCTTTAAGGAAAATGGAGGAGCCAAACCGGCTCTTTCCTACTACCAGATTTCGGATATCATTGATATCGAGGAACTTTCCGGCCAATCGTATGCGAAGCTGTCCTTGTTCCCCACTCACCTTACCTGTCGGAAAATCGAGGTTGGCAGTTTGTACAGCCTGGGTAACCTGGAGCAATGAAAGCCCGTACTGCTCCAATCGGGAAGAAGAGATATTGATCTTGATTTCGCGCTCTTCCCCCCCCAATATACTCACCTGGGCCACCCCTTTGATTTGGGAAATTTCCGGCACCAGCCGGTTCTTGATCAAATCGTAGAAAGCCGGCCCGGTAATGTTGCCGGCAACTCCAAGCTTGAGAATGGGGAGCTCATCCAGCGCATATTTATTGACTACCGGCGTACGCACTTCCCTGGGCAAAGTAGATTGAAGCTGGTTGATCTTTCGCTGCAACTCCTGCACCGCCTTGTCGAGATCCACCGCCTGATCGAACTCAACAGCCACGAATGAAGAGTTTTCCTGCGAACCTACCTGCACCTGATCAATGCCTTCCAGCGAAGAAATGGCATCCTCAATAGGTTTGCTTACCGTATTTTCCACCTCCGAAGGCGATGCGCCCGGATAGATGGTAATAATGGTCACTACCGGCGCGCTGAACTTGGGCACCAACTCGATGGGAAGGCGCATGTAGCTGGCAATCCCCATAAAGGTCAATACGGCGAAAACCACAATGACCAAGGATGGCCGGCGGATAGAGAGAGCGGTTATGTTCACGGCGCGAAGGTAACTTCTTGAGCACGCATTTAGTTGGGATACCTCGGATTTTTAGTTGGGATGACGCGGTTTTTGGAAACATGGATGACACAGATGACGCGGATTTTTAGTTTGGATGCCGCGGATTTCTGGAACGCGGCATCCCACATTCTAATCCGCGGCATCCAAAAGTTCCAGGCCCGCGCGCTCACTTAATTGCAGGATTATGCCCTTGTGCCCGAAATCCAGCATCAAAGCATCGTTGCTATACAACCCGCTTTCATGCCTGGAAAGCCGAATGGCCAGCAGGATTTCGCCGGCTGCCTGTTGCCACAGGGGTTGTTGATTGGCCATCATACGCTGAATGACAGGCGCACCATGTAACTCCTGCAGTCGGCGGGCGGTATCCATCAGGGCATCTGAGCCAATGATCCGAATGGCCTCGGAGTCTTCTCCGGCGGATAAAAGGAGTCGCTCCCCGGAGTCAAAAATCAGTTCCAGCACAAACAAGATACCTCCACCGGCATCATCCGGCCAGATATAGTAGTACACCGCCTCTAGGCGCTGATCTTCAAAGCCCAGGAAACTTTCCACCTCCTCCTGGCGGAAACATTGCTCCGGCGTCCTGTCGCCGTTTTGTATATCGTTTTGCATTGTGGGAGCCATGTATGGTATAGCCCGCAAAGTTCGTAACTTTCCGCCTCAATCGCGTCAAATGGAACATATGAGTGAAGAGATGTTTTGCCGCGATGCGGCAGGGGGATTTTGTCCTGTCGCCTGGGCTACCAACGTTTAGGGGCTACGCCCTGGGGTGCTGCGCCTGGGATTATGAAAATTTAGGGCGACTACAAGTTAGGGCGACCACAAGGGTCGCCCCTACACAAATCCTTCAAACCCTTCAAACATCGGCGGCTAAACCCGCCGGTACTTCAAACCCCTCAAACATCAGCGGCTAAACCCGCCGATACAAAGCTAGCCATGACCTTCCTCTCTCACTTCCGCCAGGCATTCCAATCAGGCACATTGCTTAAATGTACTCTTGCCCGCCCCACCGCTGCGGTTCCGGAAGGTTTGAAAAATGTGTATATCCGACCGGTCACGCTCAAAAAAGGATTGCATGTAGGCTTCACATTCCGCTACAAAACACGCGATGAAGTGAAAAATTTTACACTGGACCAGGCCGTTTCACAACTGGAGAACATGCTTGGCGCCCAATTCCTTCAGGCCGATTTGCTCACCCCGGAACGCGATTACAGTGTTGTTTACGACAAATCAGGCACCCCAAAACTCACAGAAAAGAAACCCTCTCAACCCCAGGCAACCGCTGCGCCTGCCGCACACGACCGGCAAAAAAACCGACTGCTCGACCCCTCCTCGCCGTGGTTACACCTGCTGGGCATTACGAGCGCCAAAGGGGAAATACTGGCCGCCAGTCAGGATAAATGGAAACAGATCAATATAGCCAAATCAAATTGGTTTTGAAAAATCGTGTTGGGTCTTCGGGTGCACCGAAAACCGTTGAAAATTTGGAGTAATGAGTGTTTTTAGATCATCCTTGTACTGCCCGATATGCTCAAAGAAGT
>JADZFI010000268.1 GCA_020850025.1 Saprospiraceae bacterium | reverse complement strand
TCCGGCGGGGGTTTTGGCCCAAATGACAACTGAACCGGATTTCACTTCCATGCGGTATCCCTCCTCTGCGGTAATGGCCGCATCGTATACCAGGTGGATGGCGTTACTTTTCGGATCCTTGAATTTTTTCATCGGCTGCGTAATGAGCCGGTATCCGGTGCTGGTGGCGGTGAGAGCGGTAAAATATTGTGCCGGAACATCCCAGCCATCGAGCCCTTCGGGGATGTAAATCCTCGTATCCTTTTTCAGGATAAAAGTCCCCTTTTTAGCTTCAACCGACTGGGGTTGGGGAATGATATGAATGGCGTTTGGAGCGGTTTGGGCAATTGCCGTAAATGGGAAAATGAGCAGAAATAACCGAATTGCGAACATGATTAAAAGGTTTGTTGATTAATTTGAGTGCAAGGTAAGCGAATGTTTGGTATTTTCTGATGTAGTAAAAACGACTCTTTTCAGGACGCGGGCAAGGGACATATTTTCACAAAGCTGCCCCTGTTACATTATTAAAAAAATTAATGCATTATTTTATTTTTAATATTTCAAACCATAATGAATGCATACAAACATAATATGTGGAAATTTGCCTGCATGAACCCATCAAGAATCTCAGAACTATTGGCACCCGTAGTCCGGATGTTAGACACGGACATACTGCCTTATATTGATTTGATTGCTGCACATACTACCCCGATTCAATGCAAAGCGGGAGATCGCTTTCCCAATACCGGCGAATCGGAAAGGATCGTGGCCTTCATTACCGAAGGTGTCTTCAGAGTTTATTCCGTGGATCAGCATGGCAAGGAATTGATCCTTCGCTTCGCAGCTGAAGGAGAATTCACCTTGTTATCTGACGATTACAAGGGCTTAAATCCCGATGCGGAGTATTACTGGGAAGCCCTTACAGACACCACACTACTCACCTGGCGGGATAAAGACCTGGAAGTATTGGTGAACAAAATTCCCGGCTGGTATTCCATCAGTCTGAAAATAATGGAAACCCTCATTTACCGCCTGGTGATTGAGCGGGCAGAGATGTTCAATGATGATGCCACCACACGTTACCGCAAATTCATACAACGATATCCCGACACTATTACCCGGGTGCCGCTGCGGTGTATTGCCAATTACCTGGGTATTGCCCCCCAGTCGCTGAGCAGAATTCGTCATCAACTGGCAAATTCTAATAATAATTAACAAATGTTAAGCAACCTGTCGTATTCTTGCAGCCCCTATGAGTGTAGCAAGAGTCGGATCCTATTATCCGACCGACAGGGACAAACAAAAACAACACACATTTCGTAGCCTATTGCAGAAGGCTACAGGTTCCAATTTTAACAGATCACTGCCCCTTCCTGGTTCACTGCTGAAAGATACAAGCGGCTATCCAGATGATGTTGGGCAAAAGCTCGCTGCATAGCAGCCCCTGCGTTTTCGGCTATCAGACTATTGGCACACAGGGCAAAAACCGAAGGGCCGGAACCCGATATGCTGCAACCAAGTGCTCCCATATTCAGGGCAGCCTCTTTGACCTGGTAAAATCCGGGTATGAGTCTGGCACGCTGAGGCTCCACAACATCATCTTTAAGGCTCCGCCCCACCAGTGCAATATCTCCATTGAACATACCCAACACAAAAGCGGCCAGGTTGGCATTGTGGCGCACATGCACATCCATAGGTACGGTTGGGCTAAGCAATGCTCTGGCTTCTCGGGTACCTATTTCCATTTGTGGGTGTACCACAGCCACATAAACGCCTTTTGGAACGTGCAGGCGGTGGATGTCCAGCGTATCATTATCGCGGATAAGCACGAGTCCACCGAGCAGGGACGGAACAATGTTATCGCCCTGGCGACCGCCCGAGGCCACTTTTTCCCCTTCCCAGGCAAAAGGCAACAAATCCCGTTTGCTTAGTCCTGTGCGCAGCAGTTCGCTCGCAGCAAGGGTTGCTGCAGCTGCGCTGGCGGCACTGCTTCCCAAGCCGCTGTTGACCGGCATTTTTTTGTGAATTTCCAGCTCAATACCGCGATCAGGCTCTCCCAGATGTTCGAGCAATCGTTGTACAGCTACGCCGGCAGTATTTAAATGCGCCTCCAGCGGAAGTTTGCCCTGCGCTCCGGTTATTTTGCTGATCCTTACCCCTGGAGTTTCACTATGCCGGGCAATTACCTCATCGCCCGGCTGCTCAATGGCAAGCCCCATGATGTCAAATCCGATTCCGATATTGCCCACGGATGCCGGGGCGAATGCTTTGATGCCCAAAACATGAATGTTAACGGCATGTTATTGACTGTTTTCCAGCCCGAATGCCTGGTGAAAATGCTGGCATAAAGGTACTGTATGTTGCCTTTCGGGCATAAAAAAACGGCGCAAACAACCTGGGATAGTCGCTTGCGCCGCATAAACTGCTGTATACTGCTAAGTTCAGAGTTGTTGTTTACTTTGCAGGCTGTTGAAAGGCCTCATTTCCTCCCCTAGCCAGTTAATATTCCACTCATCCTTGGAAACGAGGATTTTTTTTGCCTGGCGGGTAGCCTTTTTCCGCAAAAAACGGAAGGCAAGTTTCGGAGATTTCATCCAGATGCGGCGAAAGATGTTGATGCGGGGCGTTGCCATAATTAGAATAGTTTATGTGTGTGAATCGGTGATAACGTTGAGCCCGGCCGACTTTTCAACCTTGCACTAACGATTTGGTTTCGAATACTTTAACGCGGCTTGGCAACAAAAAGTTTCTGTTTCCAATGTTTTTTCTGTTAAAGTTTCAACAAAAGTAGCCGGCGTTACCTGGAAGCGTGAAATCCGATTATAATGCCGCAAAAAAGCCAGTCGTGAACCATTTTCTGCAACTTTTCAAAACTTGTCTCCTCGCCTCCGAGCGGGGTGCTTACCTCTGCCGTCTGAACTACTGCAAATTATGAGCCAAACCCTTTCGATTGTAATTCCTGCCTATAACGAAGAGCGCACCATCCACCGGATTCTGGATAAAGTGAAGGCAGTAGAACTGATTGGTGGATTTAAAAAGGAACTGATTATAACCAACGATTGCTCAAAGGATGATACAGAGGGCGCCATTAAAAGGTATATGGATGCCAACCCTGAACTAAACATCCGGTATCTCAAACACGAAGTCAACCAGGGTAAAGGCGCTGCCCTGCACACCGGCATCAAACATGCTTCCGGCGATTACATCATCATCCAGGATGCAGATCTGGAATATGATCCCGCAGAATACAATATCCTGCTCCGCCCTATCCTTGATGGATTTGCAGATGTGGTGTTCGGCTCACGCTTCATGGGCGGCCGACCACACCGGATCCTGTTTTTCTGGCACAGCATCGGTAACAAATTCCTGACCTTCATCTCTAACATGTTTACCAATCTAAATTTGACAGATATGGAAACCTGTTACAAGATGTTCCGTTCCGACATGATCAAAGGCCTGGAACTAAAGGAAAAAAGATTCGGATTCGAACCTGAAGTAACTGCAAAAATCAGTCGCATCCCAGGTATCAGGATCTATGAGGTAGGCATTTCCTATTATGGCCGCACCTATGCAGAAGGCAAAAAGATTGGCGCCAAAGACGGCTTCCGGGCCATTTACTGCATCCTGAAATATAATTTGTGGGCCAGATAGGACGATGGACTGTTAGACTTTGGACGTTGGACTAGGGGACGATGGACATTGGACTATTGGACGTTGGATGTATCCCGGAACTCTGTTCCGGGCAGCTCTGGACTATGTACGTTGGACTTGGGCTCGATAAAGCTGTAATGATGGATACTCCGAGCCCAAGTCCATCGTCCAAAGCCTAATAGTCCAATGTCCATTGTCCTGCAGCTGCCAGCTTTTCTAGCAGGTACGCCGGAGCTTTGACCACCTTCTTCAGTTTGGGATCGAAGAAACAGAGTCGCACACGGCCGGCGTTGACCAGTTTCCTTTTCTCATTGAAGATTTCCATGTGGAACGTGATGTGCTCATCCGGCAACTCCCGGATTTCCGTGCGCACAGTGAGCAGATCGTCGTAAAACGCAGGTCGCACGAAGCGCATCTCCAGGCTAACTACCGGCAGCCAGATGCCGTGCACTTCCTCCAGTTCCTTATAGGTTGTTCCCAGCGAGCGGATAGTCTCCACCCGGCCCACTTCGTAATATTGGGCATAATGGCCGTAGTAGAGATACCCCATTTGGTCGGTTTCTCCATAGCGGACGCGGATTTGTGTTTCGAAGGAATACATATTGAATTCAATATCCAATGTCCAATTTCCAATGTCCAATGTCCAAGTGGGGTAGCGCCTGGGTTTAGTACCATTGACGGGCAATGTGCCGGCGCCCGGCCAAGCAAGCGTGGGTAACCCAACCGAATGCACCAAAGCCAGACACCCGCCCACTTGGACATTGGACATTGGACATTCCCTACACTTCCTCCCGTTCCACCGGGCAGGTCATACAATGGCTGCCGCCGCGTGCGCGGGAAAGTTCGTTGGAAGGGATGGTAATGATGGTGTTCTCTACTTTTTCCGGATCTACTTTGCCATTGTCAATATCCCGAAGCATTTTTTCTGCACCCACCACCTTGTAACCAAATTCCTTAAATGCTTTTTCTGTAACCGGGTTACGGTCGTAGGTAATGGCCACTCCTGGTTTAAGCGCAACCAGGTTACAGCCATCGGTCCATTGTTCACGTTCCTGATATGGCGTTTCTCCTCTGCCAGCCCAGATAAACTCCATTTTCGGATTGATCTCGGATTTGAAGAAATCTACAATAGACGGATACTCCAGCTCTTCTCCGGTATGGCGATGCACATCCACATAGGATCCCAAGCCATCGTGCACAATCGGTTTGAAGCCCACCACGTGGTTATGATTGATCTGGGTAAAGATGGTGTCGATGTGCATGTAGGTGCGTTCGGCAGGTATGTTTACCTGAACGATATTTTTAATGATCCCCTTTTCAAATAGGTAGTTTTTCAGGGTATCAAAGGCATAATTGTTGGTTCGCTCTGAATTTCCGATCAACAGATAATCCTTGTGGAACATCATCACGTCGCCACCTTCAATACTGATGGTTTCTCCGCGTTTGTTGGGAGGAAATTTGTCTACCCTGTTCAGGTTGACGGTCTTACCATCTGCCTTTAGCCGGCGGAACACCGGGTGACTGGAAAAAATAAGCCGGGTAAGGAAGTTTTCCCGGAAACGCGCCGACTTTGCCGCCTTGGTAATGATCACATGATCTTTTACGGTTACGGCCAGGTCGCGGGTAAAAATGAGGTTGGGGATAGGATCGAACAGAATCCGGTCTTCAGGTTCCAGATAACCGGTAATGAGGGTATCGGCCAACTGTTCCGGGGAAAGGCTTGCCAGTCGCGGAATGAGCGAGTAGGGCAGCTCCTCAAAATCAACGATTTTATTGATGATTTCGTAGCGGCTTTCTTCTACCCGGCAACTTTCTGTAAGCAAATCACTGATTTCCAGAACGTTGTCCTTCCCTACAAATGCGCGCAGCACATTCACAAAAATATCGTGCTCCTCCCGCATGTTGGGCAGGTGCACAATATCGTCGAACAAGAGTTCTTCGGCGCGCTTGGGGGTGATACGGGCAATTCCCTCATCGGGCCGGTGTACGATTACCTTTTTCAGTTTACCGATTTCGGAGTCTACATAAATTCGGCTATTCGCGTCCATAAATTGTTCTGGCTGATTTGATTAGGTAGTTTTTTGCGGCCAAATACTCCAAGGCTGCTAAATTTTTACACCCTGGTATTTTGCATTGGCGCCGCGAAGGTAGGGGGATTTATGGCATATTAGAACCTTA
>JADZFI010000267.1 GCA_020850025.1 Saprospiraceae bacterium | reverse complement strand
GTGTGGAACGTACCCGGCAGAGAAGACCTGATATTTGGGAGCGACATTCCAGTCAGGAAGGAAAATAAGTGAGTGAAATAATTCCTCCACAATAAAAACATTTTGTTTTATATTTGCATGTCCATTTTCACAAGCAAAACATTTCATTGCTTATGGCCATGCAACTATGTCCGAATTGCGCTGCGGATATCATCCCTGGTTCCAAATTTTGCAATCGGTGCGGCGATAAAATTGCCGAACGCACCAAAACCTGCCCGGCATGCCAGGATGAAAGTCCGTTGGCATCTGTTTTTTGCCATCATTGCGGCTTTCATTTTGAAGGCAGGCAACGCGCGCGTGAGCGCAAATACGAGCCCCTATACGCACTTGATTTTGACCCTGGCACACTCACGGAGCAAGTCAAGGCATTGTTTTTCAGAAGTTTAAGAAGGCGGGTGGAGGAAGAGCACAATCCTGAGAAGTACAGCGATTATGTGGAGCGTTTTTACCAGTCCCGTTTTCGCGAGATCTATGAACTTCGGGCCGAACAGATCGCTGAGGATGCCCTGATCCAGTGGGAAAGATTTGGTTCGGAGGGATTACCGGAAATTGACCAACGTATAGACCGGGCATTTGAAGGGCTGCTGGATTTTTTCATCATTCAGTATTGCCCTGATATCAATGGTGTATTACTCCCACCTACGATTCTGAAATATGAAAAATCCCTGCCAGGGAAGACTGATCTGGGCGCCATGATCCATGATTTTCTGGATTTTGGGCACGAACAGGAGGTTTTCTATTTCGATTTCATTTCCATGCGGAGCGATTTACTTTCCAATGCTTGCAAGCAGTTTTTGTACGCAGAGCGAAATGAAAAAGTATTCTTTATTTGCGACCTGTCGCTAAAGGGCACTTGCAAGGAGGGTTTTGCCCTCACCGATAGCGGTATCTACTGGCGAGCGCCGTTTGATCGGGCACGGAGTTGTCGTTATCAGGAGCTTAAAGAAATCAAAAGGCAAAAAGACTGGATCACCATCAATGGTCATTTCTTCACCGCCAACCCTTCCTTAAACCTGAAACTATTCAAGCTCCTGAAAAAATTGCGCGCCTGGCAACAACCGGCAGCCAGAACCAAATCAATGGCTGAAGCTGTTGTTTGAAACTTTTTTAAATTTTCTCCGGTTAGGTTGTTGATTAATTTCCATCAGGCCTATTATCTTTGCAGCCGCTAAAAGCAAATGGAGGTTGTAGCTCAGTTGGTTAGAGCGTCGGATTGTGGTTCCGAAGGTCGTGGGTTCGAAACCCATCATCCTCCCTCCAAAGGAAAAGGCGTTGCGATCATCGCAACGCCTTTCTTTTTTTCGTTGAATATCAGTCTTTTACCGGATTGATGATTCCTTTCAGAGCAACCTTGGTCTCATTTGGATAAGTGTTTGCTGTAACGGTGATGGACTTTTTTTGCTCCCCGTCCTTGCCTTTTCCAGAGGTATCAAATGTAGCTTTAATTTCGCCAGTGCCCCCGGGCGGGATCGGTTCTTCCGGCCATTCCGGTACCGTACACCCACAAGAGGAACGGCATTTGAGAATGGTAAGTGGAATTTTTCCGGTATTGGTAAATCTGAACACATGAGTAACCTCTTCTCCTTCGTTGACTGTTCCGAAATAAAATTCAGGTTCATCAAAGGTGATCCGGGCTAACTGATTGGTATCCAGGGGTAAATTTGCTGAAGCTGGATTCCTGATCAACTCACTGTTTGGCCCGCCAGTCTTCTGATCTGTTGTATTCTCCTCCTTACATGCACCCATGATTAGCAACAATGCAAGGAGCGTAACAGCTATCTGTTTCATGTATTGATCAAATTGATGGTTAAGAAAGTGTATTGCCAGGTCAAAGGTAAGATGCCTATCTTTGACGGCATTCGTTATCAGCGCAAACATTATGCAAACATCCCGTCACGTCTACCTGATAGGTTTTATGGGTTGTGGTAAGTCATTTTGGGGCAAAGAGCTCGCCCAGGCACTTGACCTACCCTTTTTCGACCTAGACGAGTTGATTTCCGAATTGGTTGGAAAAAGTATTCCTCGCATATTTCAGGAATCGGGCGAGGCGGGCTTCAGATTGCTCGAAACCCGTGCATTGCACCTGATCAAGGATATGGATCAGTCTGCCATTATTGCCACAGGTGGTGGAACCCCTTGTTTCTCCAACCATCTTGAATTAATGAAACAGAACGGGCTGGTGATATACCTGCAAACAGAACCAAAACTGCTTGCTACCAGACTCAAACAAGAAAAAGAGAACCGGCCATTGCTGGCCAATGTGCCGGATGAACAACTGGAGACTGTAATCCGGCAAAAACTGGAGCAAAGAATGGAATGCTACCATCAAGCCGACAAGGTGCTGGAGCAGCACTCCAATCATCAGGATATGTTGGCTGAATTATTGCCCATTTGCAAGCATTGGCTTCAGGATGTCTGACTATTTCATCTTGCCATTTTCATCAGGCTGTAGCTTTCCTTCACTCAGCAGATAATTAAGCACCTGAGCAACTGCCTCATGCCGCTTTGGAGCGAATGCTTGCAATATCTCTTCCATGGTCAAAGCTTCATGTTTCAACAAATCGCGGATCTTCTTTTCATAGACTGCGAAATGAGAGGTATCCAGCTCGGATTTGTGTCGCCCGGTACACACATCGCAAATGCCACAGGCAGGGCTCTCCGGTTCGTCGAAATAGGCAAGAAGCTGCTGGCTCCTGCATTTCAGTGTTCCGGCAAACTGGATCGCCTTCTCCAGACGCAACTCCGCTCTCTTTTTTCGCTGTTG
>JADZFI010000266.1 GCA_020850025.1 Saprospiraceae bacterium | reverse complement strand
AATGAAAATATGACAAAAATGGGCAAAACTTTTAATGCCCACCTGTTCCATTTCCTGATTCTATGCCCTTAAAAAAGATTAAAACAGTTAACTGAACGCTCCTGAGTGTGCCATAATACTAACGTGGAGCTAAACTTAGACAAATATAAGCAACCAAGGGTAAAAACAAGCAGTCAAAAAAAAGACTTGTACCAAAACCCAACCATATCTCAGGCGCGTTCCGGTACAAGTCCATTGTCTAATATCCAAAAGTCCAACGTCCAGCCTTACCTGTTCATGCTTTCGAGGAACTCCTCGTTGCTGCTGGAGTGCATCATTTGTTTTTTCATGAACTCCATGGCTTCCTCCGGCTTCATGTCGGCCAGGTGGTTGCGCAGGATGAACATACGCTGCAGGGTATCCTTGTCCAGAAGCAGGTCTTCACGACGTGTGCTGGACTTGGTGAGGTCTACGCTCGGGTACAAGCGGCGGTTGGCCAGGTTGCGATCGAGTTGCAGTTCCATGTTGCCGGTTCCCTTGAATTCCTCAAAGATCACCTGGTCCATTTTGGAACCCGTATCAATGAGCGCCGTGGCAAGAATGGTCAAAGAGCCGCCGTCCTCAATAGCGCGGGCAGCCCCGAAGAACTTCTTGGGCTTTTGCAGTGCTGTTGCTTCCACACCACCGGAGAGCACCTTGCCGCTGGCAGGCGCCACGGTATTGTAGGCGCGCGCCATACGGGTAATGGAGTCGAGCAGGATCACCACGTGGTGACCACATTCTACCATCCGTTTGGCTTTTTCCAGTACGATATTGGCCAGGCGAACGTGGTTTTCAGCAGCTTCGTCGAAGGTGGAAGCCACTACTTCCGCTTTAACGTTGCGGCGCATATCGGTTACCTCCTCCGGACGTTCGTCAATCAGCAACACGATCACGTAACATTCCGGGTGGTTCTTGGTAATGGCGTTGGCGATGTCCTTGAGCAGGAAAGTTTTACCTGTTTTAGGCTGAGCTACAATCAATCCGCGCTGCCCTTTACCGATGGGGGTAAACAGATCAATGATCCTGTTACCGAAATCGCGGCCGGTTGGGCTGGTGAGCAGGCTGAATTTAGCGGTTGGGAATAGTGGTGTCAAATAATCGAAAGGTACCCGGTCTCGCACATCTTTCGGGTCAAGGCCGTTGATTTTGGCCACTTTCAGGAGGGCGAAATACTTTTCTCCTTCCTTAGGTGGGCGGATAGCTCCACGCACGGTATCGCCGGTTTTCAAACCAAAGAGTTTGATCTGAGAGGGCGACACGTAAATATCGTCCGGGCTGGTTTGGTAGTTGTAATCTGGTGAGCGGAGGAATCCGTATCCATCCGGCATCATTTCCAGTGTGCCGAGGCCCTCTACGATGCCATCCAGTTCCACATCAAATTTTTCCTTGTGGACGGTGGGAGGCATAACCTCTACCTGTTCCGGGGCGGTAGCGGGCTGTCGGGGTTGTTCCGGCAGGGTATCTGCTTGCCCGGCCAGCGGTGCAAAGGGGCGGTGCATTGGAACAGCCTCCTCCTCTTCGTCGGCGCCAGCTACCGGGGCAACATAGTCTTCCTCCATGTTTTGCAGCTTGGCAGCATCGGCATCAAACAGTCCGGGATGCCCCGGGCGGTTTTGCTGCCGTTCGCGGCGGCGTTCTTCCCACTCCCGCTGGCGGCGATCGCGACGATCTTCCCAGCGGTCTCTGCTGCGTGTTTGGCCTTCGGGTTTTGGCGGCATTTGCTCCCGTTTAGCGGGATCGTTTTGGTTGCTGCGATTTTGTTGCTCCCGGCGATCCATTCTTTCGTCGCGCCTTGGTGGGGGCTGGTTACGGTTGCCATCAGGTATGGGCCTTGGCTGTTCGCGTTTGGGCTCCTGAGGCGCGCTAACATTTTCTCTGGTCCGCCTTTCAGGCAGAGCAGGCCGTTCACGGCGAGCCGGAACGGGTTTTGGTTCCTCCACAGGTTTTTCAGGGGTGGCAATGGGCATCGGCGCTTCGGTATCCTCCGCAGATTTTACTTTTCTGGGCTTTCTACCGGTTTGTGGGTTGGGTTCTTCCACAATGGGAACTACCCTGTTGGCGGCATTTTTTTCCGCAAGGGCTTGTTCATCAAGGATTCGGTAAATCAAATCCTGTTTGGAAAGTTTGGCGATGCCCTTTACGCCGAGGTTTTGGGCAATTTCCTTGAGCTCTGTCACCAACTTGTCGTTGAGCTGCAAAATGTCGTACATGTGTGGGGATAAAAAGAGTTAATTTGAGATTCCGCGGACCGATGCCGAGGCGCTGGCAATCGGAGAAATCGCGCTGGATGGTGGGAAAATTCAATAATTTGTTCCGCAGGACAGGGAAATGAGTTCATTGAAACCCAAATTCTTTGCCTTTGTTTTTTTGGCATGGTAAAGAGGTGCGTCTATGAACCTCTGAAATGAGAAAGGAATGGTTGATCGGTATATGGGCGTGGATGGGTTGTCAGCAGAAAAGAAACGCTCCGACTTCCTGTAAACAGGGTTTGACTCAGCTTAAATTTGTCAGGGAAAGGATGAGTGGAGCAGTAGCCAAATGGATTAATATTGGCCTCATTGCTGGTATTAAACGCTGCAAAGATAATCCTGTTTTTAAATTCGCTATATCTTGCCGCGATTTTTTCAGCATTTGTAAAAAATTTATCCTTTTTGAAAGGATTACACCCCATTTTCGCACAAAATTTTCATTGTAGAAAGTCATGCTCCAACTAAAAGTAATCCGGGAGGAAAAAAAACGAATAGTAGCCGGTCTCCGCAAAAGGAACTGGACAACTGCCCAGATTCGGGTAGTCGACCAAATCATCAAGGCTGACGATGCACGGAGGTCCACTCAAAAAGAGCTCGACGATATGCTTGCTGAAAGCAATCGCCTGGCCAAACAGATCGGCGCCCTGATGGGTCAGGGTAAAAAAGATGAGGCCGAGGCACTGAAAGCCCAGGTGGCCCAACTCAAAACAGGCAGCAAGGAACTGGAAGACCGGATGGAAAACCTCCGGAATCAACTGGATGAGATGCTGTACACCATTCCAAATTGTCCGCATAAAAGCGTGCCAAAGGGCAAAACGCCGGAAGATAACAAAGTGGCCAAAGACTGGACCAAGCCTTTCCCAAATCTGCCCGACGACGCTTTGCCTCACTGGGAATTGGCCAAGAAATACAATGTCTTCGATTTGGAACTGGGCGTCAAACTGACTGGCGCCGGGTTTCCTGTGTATCGAGGCAAAGGCGCAAGGCTCCAGCGGGCCCTCATTCAGTTTTTTCTGGATGAAGCCGTTAAAGCAGGATATGAAGAAATTCTGCCCCCACATCTGGTGAATGAAGACTCCGCTCGTGCTACCGGCCAACTTCCAGACAAGGAAGGCCAGATGTACCATTGTACGGTAGACAACTTGTACCTCATACCAACTGCCGAGGTGCCTGTGACCAATATCGTGCGGGATGAAATCCTTTCCCTGAAAGATCTTCCGATTAAAATGACCGCCTATACTCCCTGTTTTCGCAGAGAAGCCGGCTCCTATGGGGCGCATGTGCGCGGATTGAACCGTGTTCACCAGTTCGACAAGGTGGAAATAGTGCGGGTGGAGCATCCCAACGAATCCTACAAGGCGCTTCAGGGCATGGTTCGCCACGTAGAGGGGATCATGCGCAAACTGGAACTACCCTACCGCATCCTGCTGCTTTGCGGTGGTGATATGGGCTTTGTCTCTGCCAAGACCTACGACTTTGAAGTCTGGTCGGCTGCGCAAAAAAGATGGCTGGAAGTAAGCTCTGTATCTTGTTTCGAAACCTATCAAAGCAACCGCCTGAAACTGCGGTTCCGGGATGAGAACGGCAAAACCGAATTGGCACATACCCTTAACGGTTCGGCCATGGCCCTGGCGCGCATCGTAGCGGCCCTGCTGGAAAACAACCAAACGCCCGAGGGCATAAAAATACCAAAGGTGCTCTGGAAATATACGGGCTTTAAAACCTTGAATTAAAGGCGCGAGGTTACACTAAGGCACAAAGACACAAAGGCACGAAGGGGATATTTGGCTGCGCCAAATATCCCCTTGTCATTGTTTGCCTCAGCAAACAAAGAAAGGGCAGCCGAAGGCCAGCCCTTTGCGCCTTAGTGTCTTCGCGCCTTT
>JADZFI010000265.1 GCA_020850025.1 Saprospiraceae bacterium | reverse complement strand
TAGGAGCGCCACGACCGCCACCCGCCGCCGACTTGCCAGGCTTATTGATTTTTGCCAGGTATTTGCTCTTGTTGTACAGCGTTTCCATATTGAAATCGCCGTTGATCTGCCGGGTACTGTTGTTCTGGATGGTATTACCCAGACTGCGGGAGTTCACAATATTCTGATACTGGCCCGCATCCAGATTTTGCAGTTTGAGCGATTGCGCCGTCCAGGTGTAACCAGCCGTATAGGAGGCTTTCATGTTGATGAAATCCAGCATCGGAATCTGCTTGAACGGCAGGGTCCAGTTCAGGCTTCCCGTGTGAGTGTACAACTTCGGGCGGCCGAGCTTCTTAAGGTTGGTAAGGATAGAGTCCCGGCGTTGTTCCTGCGTAACCTGCGTACCTCCCTCTGTAAATTCCAAAGGCTCGTCAATCAAACTGCGGGCATTGGCATCAAAGTTAAAACGCAGGGCCTTGGTGATGTCCCATCCCAGATCGTAGTTCCTGTCCCAGGTAAAACGGCGATTGTGGTAGGTATTCAACGCCGGATCCTCTCCTGCAAAACGATATACGGTTACCCCCCGGAATCGCTCCATGATGGTATTGAAACCGTACGTATTCGGGAGCGGATTGAAATTGAATTCTGTAATGAATTTGAGGTATTTATCCTTTTTGATCAGCTTTTTGAATGGGGTAAACGGCTTCAGGCCGGTACCATACTGCCAATCGAGACCACCCTTGTATTGCCGTTGCTCATCGTTCAGGATAAACGGCGTGCGCTTGTCCTGCTCGTTGTAGGCATACGTCAGACTGAAATTCTCGATATTCCACGGAAGCGGCACCTTGCGGGGAGCGCCTTTACGCTCCTTGCGCACATTGGTGAAGTTGAAGCCTTTCACCACGGTTACATTCTGCGCACCGGTTTTGATGCTGTCGCGAACGGCAGTGTTGGGCGCTTCGCGCAGTTTGTCCTTCAGTTTGATGTCCAGGTCGTAAGGATCAAACTCAGGGTTGCGGGTTACGTTGGAGTACTGAGCATAGAACGGCAGTTTGATGCCGGATTTTTCCGGCAAAAACTTGCTCAGTTCAATATTCGTGGAGACATCGTACTGGATCACTTCCTCGCGCTGACGCTGAGCCAGTCGTTCTTCAATACTACCCCAACCAATACCCGTATAGTTGCCCGACAAGGACACATTACCCAGATCTGCCAGTTTCATGTCCACCCGAGCCTGGCCGGCAAAGCCGCCCTTTTCGTTGAAGCCCGTCAGGCGAAGCTCGTTGAACCACACTTCGAAACAGTGCTTTTCCTTATCCGGATCGCTGTTGCGCACCCCAAGCATAATGCCTTTTACATAGCCCAGGTTGGGGTTGCCAAATATCTTCACCCGCGCATCCGGGTTGTTGGGGTCAGAACTTACAAAGACTTCCCCAGGCGGATGGGTTAGATCGGCATTGCGCAGTTTTTTTACATCTGTGAGCAACTCCAACGGAAAATCGAACTGATTGAGCCATACCTCGTCCTTATACTCCCGGCTATCGGGGTTGCCGTTTAAATTGGTCGGGTCTGAAATTTTCAGCGGCAGCTCGTATTCATAGTAGTTCCGGGTATAGTCGGAGCCCATACGGATGAACACTTTGAGGTCGGAGGAGTCCAGTTGTTCTATTACTTCCTCCGCGTGCACAAACATTTTGATGTTCTTGAACTGGCGCAGGTCCATGTTCAGGCTCTTGAAAATAGCACGGGCATCACAAAATTCCAGATCGCATACGTTCATGGAGAGCGATTGCTCGTTCTGGAGAATGTCGGGGAATGCACCAACCGATTGTTCGCGCCGGATACCGAAAGGAATGGTATAGTTAAATGGTTGACGGGCGGAGTTTTCTTCAATGTTTACCGCGTTCACGTCGAACGGAATGGGGGATGGCTTCTCCGCATCCGCACCGCAGCCTGCCAGCTGCTGCTTGAAACGGCGCCATTGGTTACGGCCCAGTTCCAGGGTAGCAAAACGGAAGGTGGTGCGCTCCGTAAAGCCCTTCCAGAACATACGGATAAAACGAATGGAGCGGAAATCCTCAATACCGCCAACAGACTGGCGCTTCACATCATCGAGCGGAATTTTGAAGCGATACCAGATGTACTGTCGGCCGTTTTTATTGAAAGTAACCGTGTTGGTGATGTACTCGGCAATGGCCGGGTCATTTGCATCAATCACCTCCTGACCATTCTCGAAGGTTTTTTTCAGGTCAATTTTGTACCGGAAATACGCCTCCGTTTCGTTCAGCGTGCGGTCGCGGTTGAGGTCTTCCTGGTCCGGAATGTTGGTGCTGGAAGGGTTGAGCGATTCTGCCTGGTTGGCCGGAGAGTTGCCCTGTTGGTTGTTGAATTTGCGGTAGCGATTCAACAGGCCCGGTCCGGATGGTGCCGGAGGGAATGAGGCGTCGCGGAAGTACACGAAGTCGTCGTTGGAGGGGTCGGCCGCCACACTGTTTTTAAAATTGGGGGAAAGCCCGTTATCCGCCTGAATGGCCGCGAACCATTCGCCGATTTTGCCAATGGTTTTTTCCTGATCGTTGGTCATACCGTCCAGACCCAGATCCTGTTCTGCACGGCTTTCAGTGTTGTTATCAAATGCATTGACCACCGGCGCTTCAATAGGAACGCGGCCCCAGGGAGAGAGATCCACGGCAACATTGTTCGTTCCGGTAGGCAAACCGTTTTCAAAAAACTGACGGCCGTCGCGCATCACGTCTTCAGAGATAGAGCCGAGGTCGATGTACATCTGACCGGCATCAGAAACCGTTTCGCCGTCGGTTTTATCCATGTACGGGTTCAGAATCCAGAATTCAATGAACTCCACGTTGGCAGCCTCGAAGTCGTTGGTATTCACCTCCTTCATGAAGCCTGCCCAGCGACTGGCAGGGAGGTTCAACTCACCATTGGTATTCAAACCGGCTGAATGTGGATAGCCGTTCGGAATTTCGAAGTTATACGGGCCGCGTTCGCGCGGGTAGAAGGTTACGTCCAGCGGGCGCAAACTTGATTGTTCAAAAGGGGTGAGCTGCCGGTTGGGGAAAATGTCCTGATACTGGATCAGGGTGGTGTAGGGGTCGTTAGCGTCCGACTGGTCGCGCGCACTGGGGTCGGAAATATACCAGGATAGACCGGCTCGGTTAGCGCCCAGCGACAACCCCGGATCGGGATTCAGGTTTTCAGGGAACAAAGTATTATCTCCCTGGGGGACGGAAGCGATGACCCACTGGTTGAACTGGTTGGTGAGGGGGATATTGGCCGTACTGCCCTCAAAATCATCAATATACACCGTACCACCTTTGTCGCCCCCCTGGTTGATGGCGCGGTTGTGGCCGGGCTGAAGTACGGCTACCTCCGCGGTGGCGGCAATACTGGATGGCTCTTTGGTAGAAATCAGCGGCAGTTTGTCTACCAGCTTGGTAAGCCATGGAGCATCTTTGGAAATGCTGAAATCCAGACCGTACACCTTGTTGTTGATGGGGTCGTCGCCAAAGTTTACCTTTTGGGTCAGCGGGCGCTCAAAGAGGTTCATGAAAGTACCCCCTATGCTCACGTCTTTATTGAAGGAGTAATCAAAGCGCGCCCCGATCATACTTCTGGCCTGGAATCCGAAGAAGGTATTGTCTTCAAAACTCACATTCACGCTCTGGCCCGATTGCAGGATAGCATCGTTGAGGATGCGCACTTTACCGATGTTGTAATCAATCGAGTAGTCAACCCCTTCGCGCAAGGGCGTACCGCCGGCGGTTACGCGCACGGAGCCGGGCGGCAGGTTGAAGGTACCCAGAGATATCTCCGAAGACGTACTCGATTTATACGAGCCCCGCAGCATAAATCGGTTGAGTTGCTGGTACTCCCGGGCTACGAAGGAGGTACTGTCGTATAGTTGCTGATAGATAAGACTGGTTCTCAGCGCGGTTAGTTCCTGTTGGTTCAATGGTGTTCCCTTGGCCTCCTCAATTTTATCCAACAGATCCGAACCGAAAGGCTCCAGCACCGGGAACATGATTCGCCCGGAGCGCAGATTAATGGTCAGACCCGGCACAAAGTCAAAGATACCGTCAGCCCCGGGGTCGCCCTGCAGGTTGAGGTTATCGAGGCCGAACACCTGCAACAGCGGGCGCGCTTTCAAGCCATCGGGGATGAGACCACCGTCGAGAAAACGCTTCTGGCCCTTGCCCGGATCTTCGTAGAAGATATCGAAACGGAACTCCTGCGGATCCACGTTGGCAGTACCCACGGCGTAGATGTTTTTCATCATCAGGTCCCAGATCGGGTAGCGCACATTGGCCGTGGTACTTTTCAACATTTTGAGGAAAAGCACATTGGTTTTAAGCGTGTCTTCCGCACTTTTTCTGGGCACCTCATCCGAGAATTCCCCGATTTTGTAAGGAATACCGTTGTAGGTATAGGTAAGTGCCACGCCCACCACCTGGTCGGGTTGCACGTTGAGGTTGATGCTCAAAAAGCCCAGCTGTTCGTTGTAGGTATATTCCTGCGGCGACAACATCCGGGCATTCATTTTTTCAAAATCCCGGATTTGCTTCAAATTAAAATCCGGGCCCGTCAGGCGGCTCACCACGCGGTCGCTGAAACGCAGGGTGGAGTCTTCCGAGAGTTCGGAAAGGATCTTGCGGTACAATCCGTTGCTTTGGTTGGCAGGCAGGCCCTTTCCTTTGATATCCTGAACCGGAGGGTTGGCAAATTTCCACTGTGGGGAGCAGGAATCAGGCTCAGCCAGATCGGCCAGTGGCAACACGTCGCGGGTGTTTTGGAACTCCTGTTTGTCGTTGGTGATCCACACTTCCAGTCGGGTAACGCTGAACAGCGATTGCGGCACCGGAAGGCATTTCATGGCCGGTTCGAACTCGTTCCGGTTCCATTGGCTGAAGAAGAAGTGGCGGTTTTCGTCGTATTCGTCGATGGGCTTTTCAAAGTTTTGCACCTGGGAGCCACCCTGGATTTTGATGCTTTGCTGGCGGCTGCGCTGTTGGGAGGCCACGAGGGTGGTGCGCAGGTGACCGAATTTCATTTCCGTTTTTACCCCGAAAAGGTTCTGCGCACCCTTGATGAGGTTGGAGCGCAGGGGCATAGATACGTTACCAGCTTCAACGTTTTGTATGATTTCATCTTCAGAGAAGCCCTTCGTATCGTAGTTGATCTTCATCTGGTTGTCGAAATCGAAGGTGGCCTGGGTATTGTAGTTGAAGTTGAGGTTCAACTTTTCCCCGATTTTTCCCTGGGCACTCATATTGATGTCCATGTCAAAATCGAAGTTCCCGTTGGTTTGCTGGCGAAGGGTCAGGATGGGGTTTTGAATTCTTTGCCAGTCGTAACCGAAAGTCAGGTTGATATTACCCTGTGGTTTGATGTCCACATTGCTGCCGCCAAAGAGGCGGTCGATCAGGGAGTTTTTAAAATTGAATTTGGAAACCGGATCGGCAGTGCCGTCGGCGCCACGACCATCGGCTGAAACAACGCCCTGGAGGCGGTCGAAGTAATCGCGCTGCTGTTGCTGATCGCGGTAGCGCACATATTCTTCGAAGGTCATGTAGGTAGGAGCGCGGTAGAACTCTTCGCCGATGCGTTCAGTCACGATGTACATATTCGTTTCCGCATCATATTCCACCTGGCGATCAATGACGCGCGGGTCGCGCAGGTCAACGGGATTGCCTGAGCCGGACTGGATAAAGTCGCCGTAACGCTCGTTCAGTGGTGGAAAGGTATCCACCGGCACGGCTTCCACTACCTGTGGATGCTCCACAGCAACAGGCCGTTTGCCCTCCGGGAAGAGCAGGGTGAGTACGTTTTCGCGCACAGCTTCCGGGTAAGCGAAAGCGTAGAGAGCGCAAACAGAGCAAAGTGCGATAGCCGCGAGAAGGCTGTTCTTCTTCGTCATTTGAAAAAGCAGGATGGTTTGCTTGGACTATACCGGATTTCGGGGCAAAAACCCTCGTTTCTGAATATGGCCCAAAATATTTTTACCGGAGTTGGCGCCCGGTGTTGGGATTAACAGTGGGGGAATGATGCACAATCGGCGATCCGGGTTGCCCGGGATTTCACATTTTGGGCAGTATTTCCGGCATTTTTTACCTTTAGGATGCTTCACATGGCAAAGAGCGCGCCAGCTGCCTTGAATGGCGCTTATTATTGTTACTTTTGCCCCTCTTTTGGCGTGGCAACGTTTACCCCCGCTTGTTCGTTCAGCATTTTGCCCCAACTGATTTACACCACTCATATGACCAACCGCGACACACTCCTCGGCGTTATCGGTACGATTTACCGCTGGAGAAAAGCCCTGCGCAATGTTTGCCTGATTGCCCTGCTGGGCAGCATCGGCATTGCCCTGAGCATGGACAATTACTACGAGTCCACCACCATTTTTTACCCTGCCAACCAGGACCTGTCCAAACCAGAGATGATCTTCGGGGCTATGACCAAGGTGACCGAGTACTTCGGTACCGATCGCGATGTGGACAGGCTGCTGGAAATTGCCTCCAGCAACGAACTGGCCGATTATATGATTGACCGGTACAAACT
>JADZFI010000264.1 GCA_020850025.1 Saprospiraceae bacterium | reverse complement strand
TCAGGGTTTTAGAACAGGATTTTTGCACCCATCAGACAGAGCGGAACTTTGCAGTAAAAACTGCAATTTTCCGGCATGGTGAAAAGCACGGGAATCCCTTCCCTTCCGAAAAAAGTTCGCAAATGTATGGAATACGGGGGAAATCAAAGGATAAGAATAAAAATTCGTCATTTTGGCAACAACTTCTTCAGTTCACCCACAATATCGGCATAGGCGGCGTCCTGACTGGGGAAGTCGGAAACCGCTTTTCCCATACTGGGCAGCGATTTGAATTTTTCCAGGCCGGTACCTTCAAAGTCGGCCTTTTCAATGCGAATTGGGATCATGCGGCGGTTTTCCCCCAACGCATTATACACCAGTTCAAACCATTCTGAATTGAACAAATTGACGGTGATGAGCACGATCAGGTAATCCGAGTCGGTCATTTCCTGCTTTGCCCGGGCCAATAATTCCTGTCCCTCCGATTCGTACACATTGTACACCCGGATCTTTTTCATGATCTTGAGCACATTGAGGTGCCGGTTGAGCTGTTTGGCGTGTGGCTCATCCAGCTGATCGTAAATAATCATGAATTTGGGCACCGGAGAGGCAGGCGAGGAAGTTGCAGGCGCGGTTCGGGTGAGAAAATCGGCCTCAGACAAACCGGTGGCGAGGTCAAGAACAGCTTTGCTCACCTGGGCAACTGCCAATTTGTGGTCGTCGAATTTTATCAGGTTGAGATTGAATTCCCGGTTGCTTTGGCTCAATTTACCTTCCAGCAATATGGTCTGGTTGCGTTTTTCAGATCCATCCGGCAGCATATCCTGCAAATACTTCAGGGCTTTGGCCGGTTCCAGCACCAGTAATTCTTCCAGGTCTTTTTTAATTTCTGCTATGGACTTCGTAGGCATGGCGGGAAAACAGGATTTAAGACTTAATGTAGGAAACTATGTTGCGAAGCAGGATGCCACGGTTGGCGCCGGCCTTTTCACCTTTGTCATTGATGACGAATCCTCCTTCCTCCATTGTTTTGCCGGCATGGTGCAGGGCGATCACCTTGCAATCCTTATTGAGCACCGGGGAGCCGGAGCTCCCGCCGTAGGTTTCGGTAGTGTAAAACAGGTACTGCTTCATTTGCCCTATGATTTCGTCCGACTTAAACTGCTTGATTTCTCCGCGGGGGTGTTGAATAATGGTAACGTCTTCCCCAATAAGCGGCAGTGTTTCGGTTTCCATTTCCAGATAACCCCACTGACTCAAAGGTGCTTCTGCGCGATCTTTTACTTTCACCCGGGCAAAATCAAGCTCTGTTGGCGGACTGGTTTTAAAATCGGAGGCATCCAGTTCGTAGGAAATGGCAGATTTGCCTGTTTCAAAATTGAATTCAATCCGGGCAGTTTGGGCAGCATCTGCGCTTGAAATGACGTGATTATTGGTCATGAGGTAACCGCCCTGTAGTAAAAAACCGGTTCCTACGGTACCATCCGTACAAACCACCCGGCAAACAGCATTGGCAGCTTTTCGGGCTTTTTCCAGCCATTCTATGGTCAGTAAGTTGCTTTTTTTACCGATCAGTTTTTCCAGCCTTGGAGCATCAGGCACCTCAAACTCGAATGCGCCGATGCTGTGAATGCGTGCATTCAGCGCTACCCTGCGCGGTATGGTCTTCATAAGCTCCGTAAGTGCGTATTTGGCCTGGGCTTCATATCGACGGAATTCATTGTAATCGATCCGGCCTTCCAGGTTCGCCTTTTTAGCGCCACGGTAATTGCCGTATTGCAAAACTAGATCCTGCCAGATATCGGCTCCGGTTTGTTTATCCAAATCCTTCAACATATCCAGCGCTTTCTCGATTTCATTTTCCTCTATGAGCCCCTGAACAGTCTCCAGTACCAGTGTTTGAGCAGTTTGCATGAGTTCGAGTGTTTGAGTTTTCGAGTGTTTGAGTTTTCGAGTTGGCTTTCGGCTTGGGATTTGTGCTTAGATATTGGCAGGCACAGGTTTCGCCCTGGCCGGATAAGTCAATGAATAAGATGCTGTAAAGTTCTTTCAACGGTTCTTAAGCCTCCTCAATACCCAGCCGAACGCCAACTCAAACACTCAGGCACTCGCACACTCAGTTCCTGATATCCTCTCCCCAGCCCAGTTTAGCCCGGATGGTATTAAGGAAGGTAGTATCCTGCAACTGTACCAGCCTGATACAAAAGTCGTTTTTCCTGACGGCCAGTTGGTGGTGTGTGCCTACCAGTTCAAACCGGGAATCGAGCGAACAGATAAAGTTTTCAGCCCGGCCTTCAATTTCAAAGGAAATGACGGATTGATCGGACAAAACCAGGGGTCTTACATTCAGATTGTGGGGCGCAACGGGGGTGATGACAAAATTTCCGGAATTGGGGAAAATGATAGGTCCGCCACAACTCAGGGAATACCCGGTACTGCCGGTTGGTGTAGCAATGATGATGCCATCTGCCCAGTAAGAGGTTAAAAAATCGCCATTCAGGAAGGTATGAATGGTAATCATGGAAGAAGTGTCTCTTTTCAGCAGGGTACAATCATTCAAGGCAAAAGGCAGGTGACCAAATAGATGAGGATTGCTCTCCAGATACAGCATGGCTCGTTCCTCAATCAGGTATTGGCCGCGGGCAAGCATACATATACTTTGCTGAATGTGGTGTTTGTCAATACTCGCCAGAAAGCCCAATCGCCCCAGGTTGATGCCCAGCATGGGTACTCCTGTATCCCGAACCAGCGTGGTAGCGGCCAGCATGGTGCCGTCTCCGCCCAATACCACCACAAAATCAATGGCTTGAGGCAAAAGTTCTTCATACTTTTCCAGCAACTGGAAGTTGGCCGGCAGCTGGATATGCTGTTTAACGTCGGAATAATATGGCTGATATATGCTAATCTCAATGCCTTCCCTGACAGTGGCATCAAACACTTCCTGGATCTGAGGAAGGTCCTTGTCCTTAAATTGTTTGCCAAATATCAGGATGCGCATAACGGTTGACGGCTTACGGTTGACGGCTTACGGTGGACGGTGTATCCCGGAACTCCGTTCCGGGACACGATGAGGTGGACGGCCTACGGTGGACGATCTACGGTGGACGAGGTTGTTACTATAATTGGGAAAACCCGAAATATTTCCCAAATTTGCCGCAAGATAAACACAGACAGTCATTTGGAACATTCCTTGTAATTTTCCTCCCAAAACCGTCCACCGTCTCATCGTGTCCCGGAACGGAGTTCCGGGATACATCGTCCACCGTCCACCGTCCACCGTCTACCGTCAATATGGAAACAACACCAATCAATGATGTCATCGCTCAGGAGCGCGAACATTTAAAGATTCGACGCCAGAAGCTTGGCATGGAACATGGCACCGAAGAGCAGCCCAACTGGTTTGGTATTGCACTTTCTGGAGGAGGCATTCGTTCTGCCACCATCAATCTGGGGTTTTTGAAGACCCTGAACAAATATGGGGTTTTACAAAAGGCCGATTATCTGAGTTCGGTTTCCGGAGGAGGGTACACTCATTCCTATGTTCAGGCAACCGCCAAGGAAACCCTGGATTACGGCAAACTCTTTAGTACGGATCATGTGGATGCCATGCGCAAGCACGGAGAGTATATGGTACCCCGAAAGGGTATTCTGGGTAAACCAGGCAACCTGATGCTGTTGATCATTGCATTTTTGGTCAGCTGGGCCATGAGTTTGGTGAGCCCAGCCGTTTTGATCGGGATAGTCTACTATTTGTATATGATTCTGATTGGCTTTTTAGGAGAAAATCCTTTTGCCGGACTGGATTTTCTGTCGGTTCAAAGTTGGGGCTGGTGGATAATGGCCATACCTGCCGCTCTGTTTGCGGTGCACTTTTTGGCCAATATTGTCTTGAATTTCAATCTTGGCGTTTCCAAAATCTTTAACCGGGCCGAGTCGGCGGTGGCCATTGTCGGGTTGCTGCTGTGTGGCTGGAATCTTTTGGTAGGATTTGACGGTTCCGGCCCAATTTCAACCGATGATACCGTTAATTTCGCCATCAATGCGGTATTACTCTTCTTCCTGGGCTTTTTCACCAATCCTAACGCCCTGAGTTTTCACCGGTTTTACCGCAAACAGCTGGCCGATCTGTTTCTTCAGTTCTCCGGAAAGCATGATAACATGCACATCGGACAGGTATTTAATGCCAAATCTGAAGAGCTCAAGGATTACATCAGCCCTTATCCGCTGATCAATACCTGCCTTAATTTGATGAATCCGGGTAAAGATGCAGCCTTCCAGGGAACCAAAACTTCCGACTATTTTCTGCTGAGTCCATTTTATTGCGGCTCCAAACTGGTGGGGTATGTGCCTACCGACCGCTACTTCGATTACCAGCGTATGACGATGCCTGCGGCGGTTACTATTTCTGCTGCCGCGGTTAATCCTGGTATGGGGATTTATTCCAACCGGATGCTAAGTGTCATGATGACCCTGTTCAATGCGCGACTGGGATTTTGGGTGTCCAATCCGAGCATCCTGGTCAAGGCCAAAGCCATCGTGTGGTGGCCCATGTATTTTTTCTATGAACTTTTGGGGCGCATTGGTTCGGAGAAAAAAATGATCAACATATCCGATGGCGGGCATATTGAAAACCTGGGAGCTTATGAATTGCTTCGCCGGGGATGCCGTTTGATCATTGCCGTTGACGCCGGCGAGGACAAGCTTTACTCTTTTTTCGACCTGAACAATCTGATCATACGCGCCAGAAACGAGCTGGGGCTTGAAATTCGGTTCCGCCCGGAAGATCAGCCGGAAGATCTGATCCGACCCAGGCCGTCGCAAGTGTATTCTGCCAAGCGATATGCGGTTGCCTATGTGTACAAATGCTGGGAAGAAGTGCCTGATCCCAGCCATGAGGATGGCAAACGGATCATTAATTACAGCCAGGCGGAAAGGGAAAAGATGGGGCCGGTCAGCACTTTTGTTTATGTAAAATCATCCGTCCGCGCGCCGGAGGGCAAACCGGATCTCGACAAGCGGGAAACCCTTAAGTACGGCACTTACAAATACAAGATCTATCACCCTGATTTTCCGCACGAACCCACCAGCGACCAGTTTTTTGACGAAATTCAGTGGGAGGCATATTTTCAGTTAGGCCGGTTTATTGGCGCTGAAGTGCTGGGGGTTAAGGACCTGGAAGTGGCCGTTGACAAAAAGCCATCTGTGGAAAACCTGTTGAACTGGTTTGATCATGGCGTGAACTTTTTTGAACAACAGG
>JADZFI010000263.1 GCA_020850025.1 Saprospiraceae bacterium | reverse complement strand
GTGCTCAAGGATAGCGAGAATGAAATCAAATCAGCCAGGTTTGGTCGTGGAGTGGAAACCATGTACCGAACCACTTATCGTACGCATACCAACCTGAGTGCCATGGCTGACAGCAAGGCAAACCTAATGCTTTCTGTTAACGCCATTGTGATCTCCATTCTTGTTTCCAACTTGTTGCCAAAGCTTCAGGACGGAGCTACCTGGAAGATCATTGTGCCAACCATACTTCTTACCGCAACCTGCCTGGGCTCGATGGTATTTGCCACGCTGGCTACCCGACCCAAGATCACGGAAGGAAAAGTGACCCGGGAAGCCATCAAACAGCGCAAAGCCAACCTGCTGTTCTTCGGCAATTTCTACAACATGAATCTTTCTGATTTCCAGTGGGGCGTTAATGAAATGCTGACAGATCCGGAATTTCTGTACAGCAGTATGAGCCGGGATTTGTACTTTCTGGGAATAGTTTTGGCAAAAAAATATCGGTATTTGAGCACCTGCTACAATATCTTCATGTATGGCCTGATATTGTCGATGCTGGCTTTCGCCGTTTCAGCAGCCATGTAATACGTAAAAGTCTCTCTTTCAAACACCTCCATCCTGCTATCTCTCTTTCCGAATGTCTTGCCTTGTCATCATACCCACTTACAACGAAAAGGAAAATGTTGAAGCCATTATCCGGGCGGCCCTTGCGCAATCGGAAGAGTTCCATGTGTTGATTGTGGACGACGGTTCGCCCGACGGCACTGCCGATATTGTGCGTGGATTACAGGAAAAGGACTTCCCCGGCCGACTTCATCTGCTGGAACGCAAGGGGAAACTCGGGCTTGGTACCGCCTATATTGCCGGATTCAAATGGGGACTTGAGCGCGATTACGAGTATTTTTTCGAAATGGATGCCGATTTTTCCCATAACCCAGCTGATTTGCCCCGATTATTGGCCAAATGCCGTGATGAGGGCGCAGATGTTGCGGTGGGTTCGCGGTACTGCCGGGGAGGTAAAGTGGCCAACTGGCCTATGGACCGGATCGTTCTGTCCCGGGGCGCCTCGCTTTACACCAGCCTGATCCTTTGGATGCCGGTGGCTGACCCTACTGCCGGCTTCATTTGCTATCGTCGCAAGGTACTCGAGACCATGGATCTGGATAAAATCAGGTTCATTGGCTATGCCTTCCAGATTGAAATGAAATACACGGCCTACCGGCTTGGTTTTAAGGTAAAAGACGTGCCGATTACCTTCAAAGACCGGGAAAAAGGGCAGTCCAAGATGTCGCTCAACATCATCAAGGAGGCCATGCTTGGGGTATTGCAAATGCGTTTCCGCTGATCAGCGCTTCAGTATCTCCACATCAAAGCCCAGTTCCCTCAGTTTTTCTTCACTAAGCTCGTCGAGGCTTTTTATTTCGAGGACCTTTCCTTCCTTGTTTTTAAAGGTCAGGATGATCTCTTCTTTGCTTTCCATATTCTGCTGGGCAGCCTGGGCTTTGGCCGTCATGTCGTCTGCAAGTTTAATCGCACTTTGAAGTTGCTCCAGGGCTTTTCTTTCACGTTCCTGTGCTTCCTGTAGCTGACATTGCATTTCCACCGTGCGCACCAGGCTCTCGCTCAGGGTGCGACGCAGTTCTTCCACCTGTTGCTTGGCGTACAGCGCTTCCTGCTCTTTGGCTTTTTTTTCATCCTCCGCTCGGGCAGCCTCCATACGTGCCTTTTCAGCGCGCTCCCGACGGGCAATTTCCTCGTTGTTGATCAGGTCGTTGCAATTGTGGAGCGACAGCAGTTTTTCGAGGCTTACCAGATCAACGGATACAACGTAGTCCAGCTTGAACTGGTCGGTAGTGTTGTATACTTCACCGCCCACACTGAACACTACGCCGCTGATCTCGGTGTTGCCTAATGTCTTTTGGAAGGCGCGGGTGTACACCGTTGTTAATTTAGCAGATCGTACATAAAAGGTTTTGGAGCGTGTTTCCGGCGCTACATTGGTTGCTGCCCTGCAGATTTCGAGATATGGAATGTAATCTTCCGGCAAAAAGGCATATCCCACATCCGTTAGTATGATTTCATAGATGTTGTCCTTTTCGATTTTCGTGGAGGCAATGCTATAGGCTCCATTAAATTTGAATCTGGAGTCAATTTTGGAGTTATAAATGACATCTGAAGTAGATGCCGTAACCACCGGTGGCTTGTCTTGCTTCACAAAACGCGTAAGTACAGTGGTTTTGTTGCCGTCAACCAGTATCATGGTGCCAACCAACTGGTCGATTTTGTTGACAAATCCGGCCAGACCTTTGATGAAAGTGCGTTGTTTGTAGGATTCCGGGAGGTCAAACCCCACGGTAACAGGAGTCAGCTTGATTTTTCTTGAGGATTGGGCATTTGCTTCGTAGCCAGAGAGCAATAAAACAACAAGAATGATTCGAATCAGCATATGGAGAGAAAGATGACAGCGAATAACGCTGGAAGAGGGCATCCTGTTTTATTCAAATGAGAATAACTAAAACAGTCTTTCCGAAAATCTTGTGCAATAATATGGCGGGGATTTTGAATTTTTGCCCCGTCCAATGGCTTCTACCATACATATCTATTTATCATTCGATGCTTCGGATGCCAGAACGGCTGCCGATTTGCAGCGGCAACTTGCCATATCACTTCAGCCCCATAAAACGGTTTTTTGGCACAAAAATGAAGTGCCTGTAGAAGAATTCAGGGCAAAATCTGTGGGATTTCTGGAAAAGACCGACTTGTTTATTGCGGTGCTTTCCCTTAACTATGAAGACGATCCGGATGTCAGATGGGAATTGATAAAGGCACTGGAGGTGCAAAAAGAGCATCCAGCCTTCCAAATCATGACAGTTATGGCGCGCAGTGCAGGCATTCCCCCGGTACTTCGAGCCTTCCAGACAGCACTTCCTCCTGGTGAAACCATTGAACAGGATGGAATTCCACGCGACCGGCAACTGCTTCGTGCCAGTCTGATGGCGGGAAAAGTGCTGGAGGCTGCGCCTAAAATCAAATCCATTGACATAGGCCCAATCGCCCTGCCCATTGGCCTGGATGATATTAAAGAGCGCCTGCTGGTTCAAACCGACCGTATTAACCATGGGCCATTGCTGACTTTGTTGAAGCATTTGATTCAAAATGTGCAGGTCAAAAGGGGTGTTTTAGACGTGGAGGATTATTTCAAACAGTTGCGGGAACAAACCCGGTTGTCGCAGATCACCCTGGAAGAACTCAAGATTAAGGCGGCGCCCATTCAATCCGATTTGGTACATCTGATTGAGCGTTTGCAGGAAGAAGATCTGAGACCGGATTGGCGACAGGTCTTTATCCGGGATTATTTTCGTTTTGCTGGTGAGAGCAGGGAAGAGAGTGCAGTGCCTCCTTTTTTTGTCCCGGTGGATGAGATCATCATTCCTGAATCCCTGCATGCGCCAGGCAACGCTCAGGCACCTGAAATGCAGGCGCGGATTGCAC
>JADZFI010000262.1 GCA_020850025.1 Saprospiraceae bacterium | reverse complement strand
CGTCGGGAACATCCCCTTCGGTCGGGCTTGCCTCGCAGACGGCGGGTGCCCGGGCAGGGGATTTGTTAGAAGTCTGGCTATTTATTTTGTGGGAAATCAAAGGCCTACCAATGTTGAGGGGCAACGCCCTGGGGAGGTGGCAACTCAGTACACGGCAAAGAAAAGGCCTCGCAGAGGCCCAACATCTTTGATGTCAGGGTTCTGCGAGGCCCATTTCTAAAGCGGAAAGGCAAAAGCCTTAAAACTACTGTTTCACCACCTTCAAAGCTGCACCTGAACCGTTTTCGGCCACAATGCGCACCACATAATGGCCTGAAGGGTAGGATTGCAGGTCGAGATCGAGCAGATTTTCACCCTGAGCAAGTGTTACGTTGCGCGTGATGAGGGTTTCGCCCAGTATGCTGTGAATGCTGATGCTGGCATTAGTGCTTGCCGGCGCATCCATGCGCAACTGTGCGACATCTGCCGTAGGATTTGGCGCAATAACCATGGCAAAACCCTGGCTTTGCAAATCTTCTGTACCTACCTGCAGGCTGCGACTTCCGTTAGCAAACCATACACCCCAGTAGTGTGCCGGGATAAGGGAGGTATTGCCGCCCTGTGGCTGAATTTTATTTGGATTCAGCCCTTGTGAGCGGATATCATAGCCCTGAGCTGTTGGTTTGTCGAAGATCAAACGTGTATCCAGACGGTTGTAGTTGGGCCAGCCCAGATCGCCGTTGTCGGCCAGGATCACATCGTAGTCGCCGGTTTCCGCATTGGCGCCATAAATGTCGTAGCTCACATTGCTGGTTTCGTCAATCAGGTCGAAAGCAAGGATGAATGGCGAGTTCTTGGCCAGGGTGGGGTTGCCAATGCTCACTTTTTCCGGCAAGCCGGAAAATAGTTTGGTAATGAAGGCATCGCCACCGTCGGCAAACTGGCCGTTTTCCCAGAACTGAATAAAACCGATGTCCCAGTACCCGATGTCGTCAAGACTGTTGTAGGCATCGTACATCAGATAAGTATTGGTATAGTCGAATTCCAGTACGTCGGCATACTCCACATCGCCGGTGATCTGGCCTTGTGTATAGGTCGGATTGTACAGGAACATGGTTTCAAAACTGCCGAATGGATCGGCCAGGTCGAAGATGTAGATGCGTGGCTCCTGGAAATCTCTCAGCAAGGCCAGAAAGCGACCATCCTTGGAGATGGCAGCATTGCGCCATGGTCCCTGATCCACATCTGTTACCGTATATTGATTAAGCGACCAATCGAACTCAATGGCAATCAGGTGGCCGGCTTCATTGACAAATACCATGCTCACGCCGTTGTCGGTAATACTTGGACGGCTGATGATGCCCTCGGTATAAAGAGAGGTAACCACCTGGCCGGCGCCGGTGGCAATTTCCAAATCGCCGCTGTTGCTGGTGCAGAGGATGAAATCCGTGCCAGGGTTGGGGCTCAGAGTACCCAGGTAGTTGCCGCTTGGAGCGCTGCCGCCAATACCCACAGAAGCGAAGGCATTAGCCGCCACATCGGCCACGGAGGAGCCATACAGGTCGTTGGAAGCCTGGATAACGGCCAAACGGCAATCCACAAATTTGCTGGATTTTACCAGGTAATCGCGCAGGGCTTTGTAAAACACCTGCTCGGCTTTGGTAGTACCTACCGCCGCATTGCTGGCAAACACATAATAGGCGCGGTTGATGATGCCCGAGTTAATGTGCACACCCCCGTTGTCGTCGGAACCCATGTACTGGTCGTTGGTGTGATCAGGCTGCCAGAAGCCACTGCCGGCCGGCTGACCGTTGTTCGGGTTTTGCATGTCGCGCAGGGCGGAGGGCAAGCCGCCACCGCTTTGCATCACATCTTCCCCGATTTTCCAGTCGTTCACATCGCCATCAATCATTTGGCCGAAGATATCGGCAAAGGATTCGTTCAATGCGCCGCTTTCGTTTTGATAGATCAGGTTGGCCGTTTTTTCAATCACGCCGTGGGTCATTTCATGACCGCCAACATCCAGACCACGGGCCAGGGGCTTGAACACACTGCCGCCATTGCCATAGAACATGGCCGCGCCGTTCCAGAAGGCATTTTCCATGGACGTGCCATCGGCCTCCGTCACGTTCACAATGCTCACCACATTGCCACCCACTCCGTCAATGGAGTTGCGGTTGAACTTCGTTTTGAAGTAGTCGAAGCTTTTGATGGCATTGTAGTGTGCGCTGATGGCCGCCTTTTTGTTGGTAAAGGTGGTATTGTTGGAAACAATCAGATCCACGTTGAAATTCTGGTTTTCCGGAGAGGTATTGAACGCATCGAGGGTCACGATAGCGCCCACCGGATCGCCGGGCATGGTGGAAGCTGCTGCGTTGAACATGGGCTTGCTGGCATCTTCCAGGGCCACCTGCGAGCCAAACTGCCAGCCTCCGAGGGTAAAGTTGCGGGTAATGTCGAGCAGATCGACGCCGCTGATGTTTACCGGGCCGTCCACGAGTGTGGTGGCATGCTCATGCGGCGTGTGAACCGGAGAGCCGGTATTGTGCGCTTTTGCGTGGTAATGTCCCAGCAGATTGCAGGTATGCTCGAAGGAGTTCAGCACTTCGCCGGTAGCGGCGTCAATGAACCATTCGGAGCGACTGAACACATTGGGGCGCGCGGCCACATGCCAGGCCAGGCGCTCGCCGCTGAGCTCGTCTTTTACGTGAAATACCACCAGCGATGCGCTGAAGGGTTCGCCGTCAATCATTTTGAGGTCCTGTTCGGTCCAGTCGGTTTTCAGGTTTTCCAGACCGATGGCTGTTTTCACCTTCCAGATAGCCTCGGTTGCGTCGAGGGTCGGTGTAACGGAAGCGAGAGAAGGCGTTGGGAAATACCGGCCGTTCATGCGCGTGAAGGCGCCATTTTGGGTATGGCAAACGAGCTCGGCGCCCCAAACCGGCAGGCCCTGGTAGGTCTGCTCGAGGCGCACGTGCGCATTGCCAAGCTCGTCGGTATGCACGGATTTGGCCGTAAATTCCTGGGCAGGCTGTGCAATTCCCTGCGGCTGCAAACTGGCGCAATATGCCAGGGCGCGCTGGTCCATAGGCTGGCTTTCGGCGTTGCTTCCGGATGCGGAGGTTTTACCCTCAAAAAAGATGGGCAGTCCGTTTTCGGCGCGTTGTACCGACACGGCGTCAGTCCGTGGCGCTGCCAACGTCTGCAGCGGGCCGGCGGGTTTCAGGCGTGGAGCCGTAGCGTAAAAAGGGTTTACCGCCGGCGGAACCGTCTTGCCCGGCCAGTTGATCTGCGGGGTAAAGGGGGCTTGCTCGGTGGCTTTGGGAGGAACGGGTTTGCTGCGTTGTGCAGAAAGAATGGCTGCCACAAAAAGCAGCAGCGAGAGTAGAGAAAGGACTTTCTTCATGTAAAAGACGGTGGGTTAGTATAGGTAATCTGAATTTGGAAAGACAAAGGTGGGAAAAAAATGGAATTAGTTCAGGATGGCTTTCACGCAGCAGGGGTTTTGTTATTTTGTCGGGGCAACTTCATTCACCCAGACAAAATAACAAAAACCCAGCAAAATTTATTGAAATTATTATATTACT
>JADZFI010000261.1 GCA_020850025.1 Saprospiraceae bacterium | reverse complement strand
CGTAGAACTGTTGCAAGCCGCGCTCCAGATCGGCCGTTTGCAGTTCGTCGAGCTCACCATGGTCGCGCGTGAACAGGATAACCGGACGCACCGGGCTGCGCAGTTTCTTGATGGCATTGGCAAACTTGTACTCCAGCAGGGTAACCGAATTATTGATCACCTCATCCGGCGAAATGGAAGGCGAGTTGTTCTCCAATAGTTTCACCACCGTCTGCCGGCCTCCATAGTGGAAAATAGCTACCGGATAGATCAATTGCTGGGAGCTTTCACCCATATCGGCCACGCGCAGGTTGAAAGGCATGATGCCGTCGTCGGCCAGGGCCTTGCGGCGCTCATTCACTTCTTCCACCGTTCCCTCGGAAGGATTTTCGAACTGGTAATCCACATACCCGCTCTCGGAACGAAAATCGTCGAGCATTTCCCGGGTCGCTGTTTGCAGGCGCTTGAATCCGGCAGGGAATTCGCCGTCAAGCAACACGCGCACATACACGCGCTCCTTCAGGTCGCCCAAAAGTGCCTTGGTGGGCTTGGTCAGGGTAAAGCGCTTTTCTTCCGTGAGGTCGAGGTGACCATAGAAAGTATTGGCAACAATGTTGGCAAACAGCAAAATACCTGCAAACAGGCCGAACTGAAGAAGTGATTGGGTGCGTCTGGAACGAGCCATAGTGGTTCGGTGGATAAATACCGGCTGGCAAAATTACGTCAGTTATTAAACAATTGAGCGGAAGCGCCAGGATTCGGATAGTTTTTTGACCTTAGACGCGAAAAAAACACTGAAACGTTGGAAAAGTGACACCATGACCTCCCACGCACTGATTTCCAGATGGCTGCCGGTACTGTATCTGGCGCTTTTATGGCTGTTGGCTGCAGCATGTTCGTTCAATGGCCTTCATGGAGCGGACACGCAGGCTTATCTGCAACAGTTCAGGGAGTTGCACCACTCCGTATCGCCTGGTATGCTGCAGGGCTTTTCGATGCTCTCTGCTACCTGGTGCTGCCTGGTGTTTGAGCGTCTGCTTCAGTGTCTGGCCCATGGCTCTCGGGCTGAAAGTCGCTGGATATTTACCGGGCTTGGCGTATCCATCGCGCCATTATTCTTATACGCTGGTCTGACAGTTTCAGGCGATGCCCCGTGGCTGCTGCTGCTATTGTTATGCCTGTATTTTGGGTTTCAATCGTTGGAAAAAAAGAAAGCCCGCCTGATGCCGCTGGCTGTATTATTCGGCTCGCTGGCCATGGTATCCCGCCATGCGTATGCCGCGCTTCTGATTCCATATTTATTTTGGTTGATGCTGCATGCCTGGCAAAAAAAGCGTTGGGAGACCATCATTTGGTCGGCAATTGCCCTGCTTCCCGGATTTTTACTGTATAAATGGTTGCAACCCATCATCCTGTCCGGGCCCTGGGAAAGCTGGTCGGCACAACACTTTTTCCATCGCACCTTTACACAGAACGGCCAGACCCTCGAATATACGCTGCCCAATATACTGTATGTGTTGTTTCCACTGGCGCATCCTGGATTTTTGCTTCATCTGCCCCTGCTGTTTCTGCTGGCCAAAAAAACGGATGTAGTACTCCCTGAAAAAAAGATCCTGCTCATCAGCACCTGCATCTATCTTCTTTTCCTGGGCGGTTTGCCGTTTCAGGAAATTGGGCATTTACTACCTGTTTACCTGATGTGGCTGCTGGTGTTGTTTCCGGCCTGGGATCGTATGTATTGTTACGGACTGATTTTTTTCCGAAAAATTACGTTGGGGGTCATCGGGTTTACCCTGGCAGTGCAAGTGGCTTGTACTGTGTGGTTATTTTGGTCTCATCCCGGGACGTAGCCCCTAAACTTTAGTAGCCCTTTTTTTATCCGGAAAAATAAATTTGAAATTTTTTTTATAGGTCAAACGATTGATATTTTTTTATCATAAGTTATTGAATATCATTGCTAAACGACCAGGATACCGACAGGCCCTTAAGCGGCATTTTCTGTAATACAGCCGACCAACAGGTGTGACTTTTCTACCCTAAAAAGTCTAATTCTCTTTGCCCGTAAATTTTTTTTCTTCAAAACGACCCTTTTGGCAAGCAATTTGGCATAGAGGGGGAAACAGGCAACACACATTAATCCAGCCTCGAATAATCTTACGCACCACACAATGAAATACTGCAAATTAATCCCGGCTCTTCTCCTTGCACTGGCAAGCTTCGTTACCCTGAATGCTCAGGATAATGCGCCTACTTTCCAGGACTTCCTGGCACAGTTCCCCAAGGCAGCGCTTCCTTACACTTTCAGCGCACAGGAACTCCAGAGCCAACTCGAAACTCGTCAGTCTGCCAAGGCTGTACGTCTGGGTTGGGAATACTACCAGTTCCTTCCGGAACTGGAGCGCAGCGCCGCTTTCAGCAACATGCCCGTATGTCCGGAGCCAGTTGCTTCTTTCGAAACGGAAGAACATACCGCCGTACTGTACAACCTGGCTCGCGGTTTGAGCCGCGGCACCAAAACATACAGCATCAGCGTCTTTACCAAAGACGGCACCCACATCGGCACGCACTTCGTGGCAGGTGTAAATGCTGAAACGCTCACCGTAGCAACCATCAACGAACAACTTCGCGCAAGCGTTCATGAATACCAGGTTAACTGGGAAAAAAGCTACCGCGACCACGGCCATAACGGTAATAAGATAAACGGACTGACCCCGGTTGTATCTACCACACTGGAACTTACCGTTGCCGGCAATCCTGACCAACTCAGCTGGACCAGCTCTGAAATGATGGGCACGGCTTCAGATCTCGCACGGAAATAATTTCGATCAGAACCTACTATAAGAATTCAATCCCCTGTCAGGCAAGCGAGCCGGGCAGGGGATTTTTGGTGTTTTAGTACCTAAGTGTTTTAGTGTTTTTGTGCCGCTGTTGGTGTTCTCGCCATACCTCACTTTCCAGCTCTTTCCAGGCGGTCGTTGATGGTTCTGCCCAGGCCGGCATCGGGGAATCGTTCCGCGATAATGAGATCAAGGCCCATTTGATCTAGCCGGTGCATAGCAGCATAAAGGTGCATGGCGGCTTCTTTCAAATCTTCTTTGGGAGAGAGGATTTCCTGATGGGCCACATTGGCCTCTTGCAAGGGCTTGCTGAACAGCATTAGCCCGATCCTTTTCCCTGTGTTTTCGGCAACAGTTTGAGCTACCTCCGTACTCATGACAATCCGGGTAGCTGGAGCATAATGTCGCGAAAGCATGCCTGGAGCATCCGGAGCGTGCTCTTTCCGGGTGAGATAGGCCAATTGGCCCAGTTCTGCCTCAATCTCTTCAGCCGGAATGGAGCCATGCCTGTATAGCGTAGGAACGCCGTCCGGAAACCCAACAATGGTGGATTCCACACCGCGTTCGCAGGGGCCACCGTCGAGCACCAGCTCGAGTTGCTCTGGAAAGTAGTCGGCTACGTGCCGGGCATTGGTTGGACTGATAGAACCGAAGGGGTTGGCACTGGGCGCCGCCAGGGGGTAGTTAAGTGCTTCCAGCAATGCCAGCGCCATAGGATGATTGGGCATGCGCACAGCAACCGTGTCTTTACCGCCAGTCACCAGGTCCGGGATGCCCGCCCTGCGCTCCAGAACCAGCGTAAGCGGACCCGGCCAAAAAGCGGCGATCAGTTGATAAGCCGGTAAAGGTATGTTTTGCGCTATCTGCTCCACAGCCTCCGCCTTACCGATGTGAACAATCAAGGGATTGAACAAGGGGCGTTGCTTGATGGAAAAGATGTTGCGAATCGCTTTTTCACTGAAAATATTCCCCGCCAGCCCGTACACGGTTTCGGTTGGCAGGCCTATCACTTCCTCCCGGTTCAAACACTCCACCGCCTCGGCAATATCTGTTGTTATGCGTACCATGCCGCAAAGATCGGGAGAAATTTATCGTTCGAAGAGCTTGCGCGGGATGCCGTATTTTTTCACCCAGGCATTAACAGGCACCGAATTAGCGCCAATGGTATAGGTGAGTATTTTCCATTTCCCTTTTTCAAACTTCAAAATGGCTATCACCCGGTCGGCAAAATTGCCCGACTGGTATTCATATTTATAAGGGCTTATGCTGTAATCCACCGGATTGCCGTTGGCATAACGCGGTTTGGCATCCACCAGCGCGTAGTATCCGTTGGTTTGGTAGTTATTGATGATGTCCAGCTCGGTTTCGGCATTGAGCCGGTTGGACACAGCCTGGTTGACTACTTCCAGGGCTGCTTTTTTTCGCGCCCATTTAGCGCCTGAAATAGATTCGAGCACCACCGTTTGAAGTTCATGACGTGCGCCCATACCCACTTCGCCAATGGGCTTGATAAGCAGTTGATCCGGAATAACGGTGTTCTTGAGCAACTCGGCCTGCAGCGCTTTGCGCAAGTCCACAAGGGCAATTTTTTTACCTGAAAGGGTAATGTCGCCATAACGGTTGAGGGTAACCACCGGCAGCGCTTTTTTGGCGGGTTTGGAGGCTGCTTTGGGCTTTTCCGCAGGTATTTCAACTGCTTTTTCTGCCTCGGGTTTGGGAACGCCCTTGGTAAACGTTATGTATTTGGCTTTGCATTCATTGAAATGCTGGTACGGATTCTGGGCATTGCCGGAATTCTGCACCATGATGCTGTTGTTGGAAAACAGCGCTTCGACGGATTGTTTGCCTCCTCCTGTCAATCCTTTAAACACCAGATAGGTTTCAGATTCTGATCGGTTGAGCAGCATAGTGCCTGCCACCTTTCGCCGGGCGGTTTTCCACTCATAGGCGTAAGCGCCGTTTCGGAGCGCAATTTGCAGGGTCATGGCGCAAGATTTGTCGTCAGAGTAATAGCTACCTGTATAGTCTTCTGTTTCAATGAAAGATTCCTCTCCGCAATCCACTGCTGTTATCAGCCACTTGTCGACTTCTTTTTCCAGAGAAAACTGCACCGATCGCCCGCCTTCCAATGGACCCATGGTGGCAACCACTTCATCTGTGCCCAGCCCTTCGGCTGATACAGGGGCGCTGGCCCAGAGTTTAATATCCCAGTCCTGCCCGCAAAAAAAGCGGTTGGCATCCATGCCGGTAAGCTCCTCCTCCTTGTTTTCGTTTTGCCAGAACGGTTCGCATTTTCGGTAGTAGGCACGTTCGCCTTCCAGGAGCGATTCCGACACCATTCCGCTGGACTTCAGGTTGACCAAATACGATTCCAGTCCTGCAGAATCAAGGCGCGCATAGGGGCCTTTTTTATCAATAAACTGTTGACTTTCAGTCACTCCATTCACGTAATCGTGATACCATTGGGCAAATTGGTGGATGGTTTTCGTGATTTCGGAAAGATCAATTTCAGACTGGCTGGCGGGCTTGCTTTTGCAGGCAGACAGCAACAGGATTAACAGGGCCAGGGGGAATACTTGCTTCATGGTTGATCGCATTTAAGCTCCTGAAAAAGCGATTGATTCAGGAAATATAGCGTCAAATATGCAAGTATTTCCATTCCTCGCCTATGTATCACACAATAAAATCAACAAATCAAATCCAATAGGCCAGTGTAAGCAGGCCGGTAAGTGAAAGCGTAACGCCTTTACTGGCTGGTCCGGGCACTTGCTGGCTCAGCCAACGGGTTTCCAATTCCCAGCGGCTTTTGCGCAAGCCTGCCCCGGCGCTGATGCCAAATTGGAAGGATGGACTGTAATCGCGGGGCCAGCCACGGCTGAGGTTGGCACTTTCGGTGGGCGCCCCGAATACCAGTCCTCCATTGATAAAAGGATGGACTTCCCCGGTGGTGTAGTATCGGCGCACGGAAAGATGGGCCTGAATGTAGTTTTGGGTGATTCGGGTAGGCACCGGATCGGTGGTTTCGTAAGCCTGCTGATCGTAGGATGCTTCCAGCATCACCGAGCGGGTGTAATTTCTTCTGGGCAGGAAATATTGGAATCCGGCGAAGAGCCTGGGTTGCCAGAAAGTATGGTTGCCGCTGTACGGCACAGCGTATTCGAAACCCGTTTGATTGAAATTGAAAGCCCCTCCGGCACGCAATCCAAAACGCAACTTGCCTTTGGCGCGTGTTTCTTTGAACACCAGAGCGCCTGTGCACGGACTTTTATGATAGGCCATCACGATTTGCCTGAAAGCATGTTCCCCCGGCGGCTGTGTCCGGATCTTCTCTGCCAGCGCCGGGCAATCGAAGGTGGCACGAAGCAGTGAGGTCTGATAGCGGGTATGTGGCCGGGTGATTTTCTGCTCCCAATCCGCGTAATAAGTGTGATAGATCAGCTCCTCCCAGGAAGTATCGGTTTGGATGAAATAGTGGGCAATCCGATCTTCATCGCGGTATTGAAACAGGCTCAGATCTCCTTCCACGAGGGTGCGCAGGAAGATGCTTTTGGGGATGCGGTTCACCGCATTGGTGGCAGATGGGTCTTTTGAAAAAACAGCCACCTGGGTTTCCCGCCCAATGTAGCGTTCCTCTGACTGCGACTTCACGTGCAATGCACGCACCTGAGAGGGGAACAACTCCTGTTCCGGAGCGCTTTCGTTGATTTTATAGGTTATGGAGGTGGGAGCGGTTTCCCACTGTCCGAAGCGGATCAGGATGTCTTTCGCAGTACCGTCAGGTTGTATCCAGGTGGCAGGGGTGAAACGTTGCTGCGCGAAAGAAGATAGGCTGAGAAAGGTTAAAAGGAGCGTAAGTGTGGTTTTCATAAATGTTGTTATTAAAGGGGGGCGGTGACTAAAAATAAAACTACCGGACATTTTACCAACCTGACCTTAAATCGTCGGGTTAATAACCTGTCCGGTAGTGTGTACGAGATCAACTATTTTGTTATACCAGCACCTCCGGCACGAACTGCTTGTAGATGCCGGACTGCATTTTCTCGCGCACGGCGGAGAAAGCGTCGAGGGTAATCTGGATATCCTCTT
>JADZFI010000260.1 GCA_020850025.1 Saprospiraceae bacterium | reverse complement strand
TCACCAAGTAAATGCAGAACACAAACATGTTTTTCTGCGCCTCGCGGATGTTCTTGCAGGCCAGGTTTTTCTGCATCAGATCCTGATCCAGCCCTGTCATGGCAATGGCAACCAATGCGCCGCTAATGAATTGCTTGACAAAGTGATTGGGATCTGAAAGGAAGTTCTTGAAAAAGAATACCTGACCATATTTACTGCCCATTACTTGGGTAAATAACTCCCCACCGGTGAAATTCAGGGATTTGCCAATGGTCCAAACCGTAAATACCAGTGCCGCCAGAAAAAAGGTGGTCATGATGGAATCGGTCCAGATGATGGTTTTGAGTCCGCCTTTAAAAGTATAACCGTAGATCAGCGCCAGCATCAAAATTACGGTGATGGCAAAAGGCACTTCCAGCGGCCCGAAAACGAACATTTGCAGCACACTGGCTGCCAAAAACATACGTGCGGCAGATCCAAGGGTGCGGGAAAGCAGGAAAAACCCTGCTCCGGTTTTGTACGACCACCAGCCAAAGCGCTGTTCCAGATACCCGTAAATACTGGTAAGATTGAGCCGATAGTAAAGCGGCATTAATACCGTGGCGATAAAAAGATAACCTACCAGATAGCCTAAAACTACCTGCATGTAGGAAAATGCCATATTGATACCCGTACCGCCAACTGCTCCCGGAATACTGATGAAGGTTACCCCGCTGATACTGGTGCCTATCATGGCGTACGCCACTACATACCAGGGCACCTTGCGGTTGGCCAAAAAGAAACCTTCGTTGCTGGTATTGCGACCGGTAAACCAGGCCACTCCCACCAAGAGTGCGAAGTACACAAATAACACTACAAGTACGAGGGCAGGAGTAAGGTGGACCATTTTTACTCTATTCCGGACTATTGGCCTGGGGATGACGAACTAATGTGCGCAAATGTAAGTCATTTGAGCGAGTCGGCAGGTATTCTTTTTCCGGTAATTCCCTCGCGCTACCGTATGGAAATAACGATTTATCAAGGTTTCGACTTAACTTCTCTTGCGCCCGAACGGAACATTGATGCCCAGCCAGGGCAGAGCAAACTCAAATCCACTCCCACCACCCAAAGGAGCAAACAGGCCAAAATCCACCGCAATACCTCTGCCTCCAAAGCGACCTCCGGCCGATACAATGCCATAGGTGGTTTCTTCTGACCTCACAGGAATAACGTAGTTTTCAGTAAGAAGGAAGAATCTCTTGGAAACCCTGTACATGCCTGAAGCGTTGATCACCGGAGAGCGAGTCCATTCGCCTTCCGCAAAACCATACCCCATGCCTAGCGTGAAATTCCGGTCGCGGGAGCCTGCTGTCAGTACTCCATATCCCAAACCTAATCCACCGGAGCCGGAAAAGTCGCCGATTCCGTTGAAGTACAATACTCCGGCGCCCAAATTGAGTTTGTCCTTTACCAATGGAACCGACAGCTTTGGGGTAATCCAGAAAGGGAACCCCGACCCACCAAAAAAGAAGGTGGGTAAAATGCCGGCTCCCAGGGTGAAATAATCCGTAAACCCGTAGGAAACCTGATTGAACACCACCCAGGTGGTTTGATAATAGCCTTCGCCCTTGCGCAATCCGTATCCGCTTGGCGACCAGAAGTAACGGGTATTATGAGGACTTTCGTACCAGAATTCGCCTTCTACTATTTGGGTTTTTTTAGCCAATTGAACTTCTCTGATTTGTGGCAAAGGGATTTCAATGTCGCCAAGAGCTTTGGTGCGAAGGTTTATCTTCTCCTCGCTTTTAGCCAGAATATTACCAACATACAGATTGCCGTCTAGCGTGACAATTTGCCAGAGTTGAGAGGAGTCGGCATTTTCAAATGCCTGGCCAAATCGTTTGAGTGCAAAGCCTGCAACGGAGGTTACCCCGTTTTTGCTTCTTATTTCGCGAACCTTTGATTTTTCAATTACTCTCAAGCCTGCGTTGGGGTTTACGCATGTGGTATACCAAAATTCTGTTTCTGTGTTTTTCTCAATAATGCCCATAATCCTGGCGCCATCCTTCAAAACCAGGGTGTCGCAACGCGTGTTTTGAGCATTGGCCACGATGATAGCAGAAAACAAAAGGAACACTGAAAAGGAGATAGGTTTCATAAAGTTAGTTATTTGTGTTGGAATGCTTACAAAGGAAATTCGCTTGGCAAGATTAGGAACTGAGCATTATCATGCCTGAAAATGATTTCATTCAAGAGCGTCAGGAATTTTTCCGTTTCAGATAGACATTGAAAAATTCCCTGCTTTAAAACAACATGAGCCAACCCGACTTCGGGTTGGCTCATGTCTGTGTATTCGTCCGGCGAACTGCCGGAAGGGATAAAAGGAACTATTAATCGTTTAATTTCAAAACCTTCAGAAACGCTTCCTGTGGCACTTCCACATCTCCGAACTGTTTCATGCGTTTCTTGCCTTCCTTCTGTTTTTCCAGCAGCTTTCGTTTACGGGAAATATCACCGCCATAACACTTGGCCGTTACATCCTTACGGAGGGCTGAAATGGTTTCCCGTGCAATTACTTTCTGACCAATAGCGGCCTGGATGGCAATCTGGAATTGTTTTTTAGGCAACAGCTCCTTGAGCTTTTCGCACATTCTGCGGCCCATGTACTCTGCTTTGGACCGGTGTACGAGTGCAGACAAGGCATCCACAGGCTCGCCATTTAGTTTAATGTCCAGCTTCACCAGGTCGGTTTCACGATAATCCAGCAGGTGATAGTCGAAAGAGGCATAGCCCCGCGTCATGGACTTGAGCTTGTCGTAAAAATCGAACACGATCTCTGCCAGTGGCAGGTGGAAAATCATTTCCAGTCGGGTAGGGGTGAGGTAGTTTTGCTTGATGAGAATGCCCCGTTTTTCCAGGCAAAGCGTCATGATATTGCCGATGTACTCCGGCTTGGTGATGACCTGTGCATAGATATAAGGTTCCTCTACTCTCTTCAGGTGGTTGGGTTCCGGCAGCTCGGTGGGCTGGTGTACCGTGAAGGTTTTATCCTTCATGTCCGTGGCGATATAAGGTACGTTCGGAACCGTAGTGATGATGTCCTGATCGAACTCCCGGTACAGGCGTTCCTGTACGATTTCCAGGTGCAACATACCCAGGAAGCCACAGCGGAATCCAAATCCCAGGGCTGCGGAGGTTTCCGGCTCCCAAACGAGGGAGGCGTCGTTAAGCTGGAGTTTTTCCAGGGCATCGCGCAGATCTTCGAAGTCGTCGTTATCCAGCGGATAAACGCCTGCGAAAACCATCGGTTTTACTTCTTCAAAACCTTTCACTGGTTCGGTGCAAGGGCGCGCAACGTGGGTAATGGTATCACCCACTTTTATCTCCTTACTGACGTTGATGCCTGTTATTACGTAACCTACATCGCCGGTGCCGATAGAGGCTGCTTCAAGCTGACCGAGTTTCAATACCCCGACTTCTTCCGCAACAACCTCTTTTCCTGTGTTATAGAACCTGATTTTATCGCCTTTTTTCAGCGTTCCGTTCATGACACGAACATAGGCAATTACTCCGCGGTAGGAATTGAACACAGAGTCAAAAATCATGGTCTGCAGCGGAGCTTCCGGGTCGCCTTTCGGGGCCGGGATACGCTCTACTACTGCGGCCAGAATTTCGGGCACCCCAATGCCGGTACGGCCGGATGCAGAAATGATATCTTCTCTTTCACAGCCAATCAGGTCAATGATTTGATCCTGTACTTCTTCCACCATTGCGCTTTCCATATCCACCTTGTTCACAATCGGGATGATTTCCAGATTGTGGTCAACGGCCAGGTACAGATTGCTGATGGTTTGTGCCTGAATGCCCTGAGAGGCATCCACCAACAGCAATGCGCCTTCGCAGGCAGCAATGGAGCGGCTTACTTCGTAAGAGAAATCCACGTGCCCGGGGGTGTCAATCAGGTTGAAAACAAATTCTTCTCCTGTGGCAGGGTGCACGTAGCGCATCTGAATGGCGTGGCTCTTGATGGTGATACCACGCTCCCGTTCCAGATCCATGTTGTCCAGCGCCTGGTCCTGCATATCACGCTTGCTGATGGTGTTGGTGTACTCCAGCAGGCGGTCGGCCAGTGTGCTCTTGCCGTGGTCAATGTGTGCTATGATGCAAAAATTGCGGATGTTCTTCATGTAGCGGTGTAATATGAATTCAAGGAGGAGTGCCCTCCATTCATAAAACGGCCGCAAAGGTACTTCAATTTATGCGATCAAACCATCCTTCATGGCCTCAACATCAAAAAACGTAATTAACCGACAGATTAAACCGGTAGGCAGGCAAAACAACCCCGGGTGTGTGCACACGAATGCGGTCGCCATCAATGGCGGCGGAGAGTCGGTCGCCAATAATGGGGATGTCTTTCACCGCTTCCTGTACCTCTTGCCGGAGCTGTTCCACATCGCTGTTGGGGTCATTGCTGCTGTAAGTGAGGGTGCCGCGCAACCATTTTACATCCACGCCTGCAATGGTAGCATCCAGGCTGATATGATCTGAAAGTCGGACCTGAAAGCCCAGCCCCCCCCCAATGCCTACGCCGTTGATAGCGCCTTTGAAGGTAGTAGCATATTCGGTTTCGTCGATTTCCGTGGTGCGAGCCAGGGAAAAGTGGTTGTACCGCACATAAGGCGCCAGGTAAAATCCCCGCATGGCATTGGCGCCGGGGTAGAATCGGTTTTCCAGGATGGCCCCAAAAGAAGTATAGCGGTTTTTTACGGTTTTACCCTCCTTGCTGAGGTCGAAGGTGTTTTCCAGCAGGTTGGGCATGCGGGTAGAGCGTGGAATCCCCACCAGAAGTGACAAGGATTTATTGGGAGCATAGGCCCATTCGCCCCTGACATTGAACTTTCCACTCGGCAACAGAAGACTGAATGGCGCCACGCCTACGCTCCAGGAAGGCTCCGGAGTTTCGTCGTACGACCAGCGGTTGCGATTTTGGGCGACTGTGTCAGCCTGAAACGCTGTCAAAACAGCGAGGAGCAAGAATAGATGGCGTTGGATTTTCATGTCTGGATAATTTTGGGATTAAACGATGCCCCTGCGTTATGGATTGGTGAAAGCGCGTTAAGGTTGTGGTAAAAACGGCTTACGGCTTACGGTAGACGGCTTACGGTAAACGGCTTACGGCCTACGGTGGACGGTATGCCATGCCTATCCACGCCGTCCACCGTCTGCCGTAAGCCGTCTACCGTAAGCCGTGGGCCGTCTAAACCTTCGCCAGCTCGCTTTTGAGGAAATCAATGACTTTGATTTCAATAGGATCCACATTACGGAGTTCTGCCAGGTATACGGAAACCCAGTCGCCGAGGTGTACCAGCCAGAGGGCTTTTTCGATGATGTTTTTGCCTTTGGAATACAGTTCGATGGAGGTTTGGGTGTAGTGTTCTACAATCTCCTTATTGATATCCGTACGAATGGCTGTACGGGAATAATCATCGTGGTTCCGCAGCCACACCACGGCAACATCAGGGCGCTGATCTCTCCAGCCGACGAGTTCGTTGTGGTTCATTTCCGGGATCACGTGGTGCCAGCACAGCATTTTGGCATTTTCGTTAATTTGCTGACGCCAGCGCACAGCTACGGCCTCCATGTGGTCGGCAATGTACAGCACGGGGGTTTTGCCGTTCAGGAAGCCGGCAATTTTGCGGGCGTGTTTCTGGATGGAGGCTTGATCCCGTTTCAGCAGTTTTTGGGCTCCGCCCACCTGGTTGAGCAGTTTGGCAGGAATGAGTTTGGCGGCTTTTAAAACGCCCAATTGCGCTACCACGGAATACCCCAGGCAGGCGCGTGGACTGCTCCAGCCGCCGGGCACCTGGACGTAGTCGTATCCTTTGGCCTTGGCAATGTCAATGAGTTTGCCGCCTGATGCCACGCAAACAATTTTTGCACCGGTATCGTGCAGTTGCTCCAGGGTGCTCAGGGTTTCTTCCGTATTACCGCTGTAGGAGGAGCAAATCACCAGAGTGTTTTTGTTGATCCAGGCAGGGGCATGGTAGCCCTTGCTGACCACGATGGGCAACTTACAGACGCCGCGCACGAAATCCTGCACGAATCCGCCGCCTATACCGCTGCCTCCGAGTCCGGAGATAAAGACAGAGCGAAGAGGCGCTGTATGTTTTTTCAGGGAGATGTTTTGAGCAATGCTGAGAGCTTCCTCCAATTGTTCCGGGAAGCGGGCTACCATTTTATCCATGAGTACTAAAGAGTGTTTGGGTATTCGAGTGCTCGAGTGTTCGAGTTGGCGCAAAGCTAAGGTTTGTTCCGGATTTTGGGCACAAAGGGCCAATCTGGCTGATGAAGGGCAGATTATATTTTTAAAAATTTTTTGTTTTAAAAATATGATATTTAAAACGTGTTTACTATGTTTGCTTTCCATTTCAAAACAAAACTTTTACAGCTTATGGAACTCAACTGGATCGCGGTGGCCCTAACGGCCCTTGTGCCGATGGTGGTCGGCTTCGTTTATTATCATCCTCAGGTATTGGGCGGCCCCTGGATGCGCGCCAATGGTCTTACACCGGAAAGCATCGGCAATGGTCCGAAGCCAATTCTTTACCTGGTTGCGCTTGGTCTTTCCTTTTTCCTTTCCATATTTATGTGCATCAACGTTACCGGCCCCGGACAGGACGTAGCGCCTGATGGGCACAGCTATGTTACTTTTGGTCATGGTGCAGCGCATGGAATCATGATCTCTCTTCTGGTAGTGTTGCCTATTCTCGGCACCATGTCCATATTCGAAAGACGCGGCTGGGGCTGGGTGTTCACCAACTGGGGCTACTGGCTATGTACCCTTGTAGTAATGGGCGGCATACTCAGCGCCTGGCGGTGAAAAGGCACAAAGGCTGAGATGGCACAAAGGCGCAAAGACACAAAGGCGCGAAGGCGCGAAGTTTTATAAGTTGTATAAAGTGCGCAAAGCGCACTTTATACAACTTTGTGTCTTTGTGTCACCGCGCCTTTGTGTCACCACGCCTTTGCGCCTTTTTTTAAGCTTTTGTTTCTTGTTTTAAATAAATCGTATTACCTTTGCGGCCCTCGAAAAGCCCGGTGCTATTTGAAATAAGTAGCCGGGCGAGTTTATCTCATTTAAATTTTCTTTTACACCAACATGGCAGTTAAAATTCGTCTGCAACGCAAAGGCCGCAAAGCCGCCCCTTTTTACCACATCGTTATCGCCGACAGCCGCTCTCCACGTGATGGCCGTTTCATCGAGAAAATCGGCACCTACAATCCACTGACTGTTCCGGCTACCATTGAACTCAACCGCGACCGTGCCTACTACTGGATGGGCGTAGGCGCTCAGCCAACCGATACCGTTAATGCTATCCTGCGCTTCAAAGGCGTACTGTACCAGCGTCACCTCGCCAAAGGCGTAGCTAAAGGCGCATTCAGCCAGGAAAAAGCGGATGAAATGTTGGCTAAATGGATTGAGCAGAAAGAATCAGGCATCAACAAGCGCAAAGAAGAAACCAAAGAAGCCAAGCGCAAGATGATCGCTTCTATCGATGGCGTAGCAAAAGTAAAAGCCAAACCAGCGCCAGTAGTGGAAGAAGCTCCTGCTGAGGAAGTGGTAGAAGCCGCCGCTGAAGAAACTGCACAAGTAGTGGAAGCTGTTGCTGAAGAAACTGCTGCACCAGTTGAAGCTGCTGCTGAAGAAGCTGCTCCGGCTGCTGAAGAAAAAACAGAAGAATAATATACGCATCAAGGCAAATGCATACATTTGCCTTCAAGTATATCCTGATAAAAAAGACCTGATGAAGCCCTGAGTGGCTTCATCGGGTCTTTTTCAAATTTGAATCACCAAAACCGGCGCTATCCGGTCTTACCATACCACATTATGCAGCCATTAGACGAACAATATTACGACCGCCTTAATGAAATAGCGGCAGCTATCCAGGACTCTGAAAACCTCAACCTCTATCTTGAGGAAGAAGAAGACGAGTATTACAATGCCCTCCGCACAGAGTTCGAACCCGTACTCTCTGCCCTGCACCACCAGGTGGCTTCCGAGGCGCCGCTTCAACTGGTTACGTTTGAAAAATACCTGCTGGAGCCTCCTTTCGAAGGACTCTATCTGCCGCGGGTACTGGGCTTTGCCGTTCTGCGCGGTGAAATCAGCGATCAATACAAATACGTTCGTCCAAACGATCACTTTAAGGAAATCCTGCTGGCCATTTGCAAAAGCGTGCACTTCGACCAGCTGAAAAAGCGCATCGGACAAACCATTACCGTGGGCTTTGCCCTGAGCTCCGATATCTGGATCACCAACCTGATGAGTCAGGTGGAAAACAAGCGCATCCGCTATTTCCTCCAGCAACAAAAACAGGACCGCTTCCGCGACCTGAAGGAACGGGAAGATATCTACCGTCGCTACTCCAACCAGTTCCGGCACGAACAATACCACTCTGCCGATTTCCCTAAAACCCTGGGCGAAATGAAGGCCAACTTCTCGGCCCTCCGGCAGTTCCTGCTCAAGCGTTTTGAAACCGGCGCCGGCAACGACAGCCTTAAGGCCCGGATCATCGGGTTCCTCGATACCAAAGAGTTCCAGGCAACCGAAGAATACCTCGAAATGCTGGCCATCTGCGGCAATTTCGTAGACCTCGACCCGGCCGAACGCAAAGCTTTTGCCACTCACTTCGAACGCGAACGCCGCTCTTTCCCGGAGTTCGATCGCCGTTACCTGCGATTCCTGGTGAGCCTTTATCACTCACCCGGCATCGACGCTACCAACGACGAGCGTCTGAGCCAGGCCGTAGACAAGCTGTACAAAGACCGCATCTCCGACTACTACCGCATTGCCGATAAAATCCACAGCCTGGGCTACGTACACCCCGACGCCATCGAGGCCGTACAGGAATTCTACAACAACCACGAAGGCCTGTCTGTAGAAACCGAATGCCTGCGCCAACTCGTGATCACCTACTTCGCCCGACTGATCAAAGGTCTGTCTGACCGCGAGTACAACGACTACTTTGAGCTCACCAAGATTTTCAACCTGTACATGAAAATCTTTGGTAATCAGCAGTTTAACCAGGACGTGGAAAAGCTGTCCATGGAATACATCGGCAAATTGCTGCGCACTTACACCGACAAACGCGGTAAAGATTACCAGGACATCAAACGCTTTGTCTCCACGCAGTTTGTGGACTTCAACTTCCTGTCGGATAAAGAAGTGGTGGAAATGTTCAAGACCCGCCGCAAACGCAAGAAAAAGTCTGAAGAAGAATAGTTTAGCCGCATTATGGCTTCAGACCTGTAAGGTTTGCAAAACCTTACAGGTCTGAAGCCAGGTGCAGGTTCAGCCGCCCTTTTACGTTCGTCCATCGAACAAATGCCGCTGAAAATCTATGAGCAGACGAGGCTAGTTTATATTCAAATACCTTCGTCCCATCATTGATTCCCCACATTCCCCACATTCCCCACATTACCCTATTCCCCACATTCCCCCACATTCCCCACATTCCCACATTAACAACCCATGTCTGTTTTACTTTTTCTAATAGTCCTTTACATCCTGCTCGGACTGAGCATGATGAAGTTGTTTGAAAAAGCCGGAATTCCCGGCTGGAAAGCGCTGGTGCCGGGTGTAGCAGCTGTGGAGTGGTGCAAAATGGTGGGCCGAAAACCCCAATATGCCCTTTGGTTTCTGTTCCCGGTGGTGAACTTCTTCATTTACGCCGGTCTGGTGATTGATATGGTCCGCTCCTTTGGTCGGCACGGATTCTGGGAGTCGGTACTGGCAGTGGTGTACGCCCCTGTTTCCTTCTTCCTGGTGGGAAGAGATGAAAAAGCTACTTACGAGGGGCCAATTTTGGAAAAAGAACGCGAATACCATCGTCTGCATCATGAGGCGATTGAGAAAAAAGACACACTGGGGCTCAAGAAACTCGAAGCTCAATACCCTCAGTTTAAGAAAACGGCTACCCGTGAGTGGGCGGAGGCCATCATTTTCGCGGTATTTGCAGCGGCCTTTATCCGGATGTTCCTCATTGAAGCCTATGTGATTCCCAGCTCTTCCATGGAAGGCTCGCTCAAGGTAGGCGATTACCTGTTTGTCAGCAAAGCCCATTACGGTATCCGCACGCCCATGACGGTTGTTCAGTTTCCGCTCATGCACAACGTCATGCCGGTGCTGAATACCGAATCTTATCTGGAAAAACCATCGCTGCCTTATTACCGCCTGCCGGCCCTTGAAGCAGTAGACCGCAACGAGCCCGTAGTATTCAACTGGCCCGCCGGCGACAGCGTGTTCATCGCTCCGGACCGCAGCTGGGACATCGGGCAATGGACGCGAAATAATGTTGGACAATCGCGTTACCGCAACCAAAAACTGCCTTTTGTAACGCGCCCGGTAGACAAAAAAGACCACTACATCAAGCGTTGCCTGGCCGTTGGCGGCGACAGTCTGGAGATTCGCGACGGACAAGTGTTTGTCAACGGACAAGCGGCACAGAACCCGACGCACATGCAGTTCATGTACAGCCTGGAAAGCACGGGCAATACGTTCAACACCAAAAAATTGCAGGACTTGGGTGTCAACCTGAACGAAGCCTTCCGCGAAGGCTCTAAAATCGGGGTGGCCCTGGATATGGAGCAGGTGGAGAAAATCAGGGCCATGGGCTTGAAAGTGGAGCGCTTGAAACGCGGTCCGGACCCCGGCAACCTTTTCCCCAACGATCCGAAGCGCCATGCAGACTGGACGATTGACAACTTCGGCCCCATTTATGTGCCGCAGAAAGGTGCTACCGTGGCGCTTACGACCGAGAGCCTGCCCTTTTACTGGCGCATCATCAAGGTGTATGAGAACAACAAGCTGGAAGTGCGCGACGGCAAAATCTACGTGAACGACCAGGAGGCCAGCACTTACACCTTCAAGCAAAATTACTACTGGATGCAGGGCGATAATCGCCACAACTCCGAGGACTCCCGCTTCTGGGGCTATGTGCCGGAAGACCACATTGTGGGCAAACCCTTGTTCATCTGGTTCTCCACCAAAAACGGCAACATGCGCAGCGGCATCAACTGGAACAGGATATTTAAATCAGCCTCGGCAATGTAGGGGGAATGTGAATAATGTGGGGAATGGGGTTAATGTGGGAAATTTGACTATGGGGGTTAATGTGGGGAATGTAGGGCGGGCGTCCCGGAGGAATGGATTTCTCCGGGACGCCTGTGTTTTTGTAAATGTCCAATGTCCAATATCCATCCCGAGTACTCGGGACCAAGTGGGGCGGGTGCTTGGGGTTCGCACAAATGCCGGGCCCAGCGCCATCCCTCTACACTCATGTACTCATGTACTCTTCACTCATGTACTTTAACTTTTCCCGTTGAGTTAATCTTTGTACGAATATACCTTTGAAACGTTTTTAATCCGCATCCTTCCGCCGCGCTTGGGTCTT
>JADZFI010000259.1 GCA_020850025.1 Saprospiraceae bacterium | reverse complement strand
TTTTTGTGCAGCATTATAGTGAGCACCGTACAGAAAACCCTGATTTGGGCCTGATTGACTTTATTATCATCCACTATTTCAGTGGAAACGTGATGGATGATGATTATGCCCAGGATATGCGATTACCTTTTAAGGCGCCGGATTATTTCGGTTTATCCGCACCTTCCCATACCCTTCCTCAGCCCCTTTTTCTCCCGTTGATGCCTCCCGGCATCTGCGAATCGTCAGTGCTCCTGATATACGATCAGAGTTCACTGCCCTCTTCCCATTTGTCTGATATCTGGCAGCCTCCCAAGTCCTGTTGATTCCAGCTTAGTCTGTTACGTGTTACAAATAAGTTCCCAATTCGCGGGGATTTGGTAATTTGGCTAATTGAAAGAATGTCTCGCCGGTGCACAATCATGGCGGACATTCGGAAGATATACCTTACACAAGATTAGGCTAAGTACTTCTCTCCAATTAAGTATTGCATTAACAGAAGGCCCGGAAGCGTCCCTTTGGCGGGTACTTGATAAAATATACCAACATGCTGGATCAAATCATTCGGTTTTCCATCAGGAACAAACTCATTGTCGGGTTATTTACCCTGGCTTTGATAGGGTATGGCATCCTGGAGACCATGCGTCTGCCCATTGATGCCGTGCCGGATATCACCAACAATCAGGTGCAGGTTATTACAACTGCCCCCTCTTTAGGCGCTCCGGATGTAGAGCGCCTCATCACTTTCCCCATTGAACAAGCCAACAGCAATATCCCCGGATTGAAAGAAATCCGAAGCTTCAGTCGCTTCGGATTGTCGCTCGTAACCATCGTGTTTCACGATGGGGTGGATATTTATTGGGCTCGCCAACAAATTGCCGAGCGCCTGCAGCAGGCACAGGCACAAATTCCGGCCGGGCTCGGCACGCCCTCCATGGCGCCGGTTACCACAGGCCTTGGTGAAATTTATCAATATGTAGTGCGCCCCGAGCCCGGATATGAACATAAGTACAGTCTTCGCGAACTGCGCACCATTCAGGACTGGATCGTGCGCCGGCAGCTGCTGGGCACTCCAGGCGTGGCCGATGTATCCACCTTCGGTGGCGAATTGAAACAATACGAAGTGTCGGTCATGCCCGACAAGCTTAAGTCCTTCGGTCTGACCATCAATGATGTCTTTGATGCATTGGAGTCCAACAACCAGAACACCGGAGGCGCGTATATTGAAAAAGGTCCCACAGTACTGTACATCCGAAGCGAAGGCCTGGTGGGCTCCCCCGAGGATATTGAAAACATTGTGGTAAAAACCAATTCCAGTGGTATTCCGGTGCTCGTTCGCGATCTTGCCAAAGTAGGCGAGGGCGCTGCTACACGGTACGGCGCTGTTTGTTTCAACGATCAGGGCGAGGTAGCCGGTGCTGTGGTGATGATGTTGAAAGGGGAAAACTCCTCCACCGTAATCAAAAACGTCAAAAAGAAGATTGAAGCTATTCAAAAAACCATGCCCGAGGGCGTGGTCATTGAGCCCTTCCTGGATCGTACTAAAATGGTCAACAATGCCATTAGTACGGTAGAGGTGAACCTGATGGAGGGGGCATTAATTGTGGTGCTGGTGCTGGTATTCTTTCTGGCCAATCTGCGTGCAGGCCTTATTGTAGCTTCTGTGATACCATTGTCCATGCTTTTTGCCATTATCCTGATGAATCTCTTCGGAGTAGGGGGCAATTTGATGAGCCTGGGCGCTATCGACTTCGGTTTGATCGTTGATGGAGCAGTGATTGTGGTAGAGGCCATCATGCACTCGCTGGCCCACAGTAACCACTTCAAGACGGTGAACCAATTGAACCAGCAACAGATGGACGAGGAGGTCCAATCATCCTCTTCCCGGATCATGAATGCCGCCGTTTTTGGCCAGATCATTATCCTGATCGTTTACCTGCCTATTTTTACACTGGAAGGCATCGAAGGTAAAATGTTCAAACCCATGGCGCAAACCGTGTCATTCGCTATACTTGGGGCATTCATCCTTTCGCTCACCTATGTGCCTATGATGAGCGCCCTTTTCATCAGTAAAAAAGTGTCGCATAAAAAATCTGTGAGCGACCTGCTGATGGACCGTCTGGAGCGCTGGTATCAACATTTGCTGGATGGTGTCTTGAAAATTCCCAAAACCATCATTGCTACTTCTGTGGTTTTGCTGGCGGTTTCCATGTGGATAATGACTACGCTTGGAGGAGAGTTTATTCCGGAACTGGAAGAAGGTGATTTCGCCGTGGATACCAGGGTGCTCACAGGAAGTAACCTTAACACTACCATTGCTGCCACTCAAAAAACGGCAGCCGCGCTGTTGCATAATTTCCCGGAGGTGGAAAAAGTGGTCACCAAAATCGGTTCCGGTGAAATTCCTACCGACCCCATGCCTATTGAGGCCAGTGATATGATGGTCATCCTGAAAGACAAAAAGGAATGGACATCAGCCAAGTCATTTGACGAACTGGCGGAGAAAATGAGCGTAAAAATTCACGAAATACCAGGAGTTACGGCCGGTTTCCAGTTCCCGGTGCAAATGCGTTTCAATGAGCTCATGACCGGCGCCAGGCAGGATGTGGTATGTAAAATCTTCGGCGAAGACCTGGATACGCTGGCCAAATACGCCCAGAAACTTGGAGAGATCAGCCATGCTGTGGAAGGCGCCACCGAGCTTTATGTTGAGCAGGTAAACGGCATGCCCCAGATCATTGTCAACTATCGCAGGGATGCCATTGCCAAGTACGGACTTAACATATCAGAGGTGAATCGTACCCTTAATGCTGCCTTTGCCGGTGCTACAGCCGGGCTGGTGTTTGAAGGGGAAAAACGCTTTGATCTGGTGGTCAGAGTGGCCGGTGAAGCACGCAAAACATTAACCGACGTGCAAAATTTGCTAATAGCCACCCCTTCAGGCATACAGATTCCGCTTCATCAGGTAGCCGATATCCAGGAAATTGAAGGCCCCAACCAGATTCAGCGTGAAGATGCCAAACGCCGTATTGTAGTGGGCTTCAACGTGCGCGGTCGCGATGTGCAAAGTATTGTAAACGAGTTGCAGACTAAAGTGGAGCAACAGGTAAAACTCCCCCCCGGCTATTACGTCACCTATGGCGGTGCATTCGAAAATCTGCAGGCAGCCAAGGAGCGCCTGGGAATAGCAGTTCCGGTAGCGCTTGCTCTCATCTTTTTGATGCTATATTTTGCCTTCAGCTCCGTGAAACAAAGTCTTCTGATATACACCGCCATTCCGCTTTCCGCCATCGGTGGTATTGTGGCGCTATGGCTCCGCGATTTGCCTTTCAGTATCTCTGCGGGTGTAGGTTTCATTGCCCTGTTCGGTGTAGCTGTGCTGAACGGTATTGTACTGATTTCAGAGTTCAACCGCTTGCAAAAAGAGGGTTGGCACGATACCCGAAAGATTATTCTCATGGGTACAAAAATCAGGTTGCGATACATTCTTATGACAGCCCTGGCGCCATCACTGGGCTTTAGTCCAAGGGCCGTCAGTATGGGTGCAGGCGCTGAAGTACAACGTCCGCTGGCTACTGTGGTCATTGGAGGTATCGTCTCGGCCACCTTGCTGACGCTCTTCGTGCTGCCGGTGTTGTATATGCTTTTTGAAAAAGGCAGTCCCAAAAGGCGTAAAAAGCATGCGGCGCCAGCAGTGATCCTGCTTCTCCTGGCGGCAAACATCATACAGGCTCAAAAGCCCATCACGCTGCCGGAAGCGCTGGATTGGATCAATACCCAGAACCCTGGCCTGCAGGCTGCCCGTCTCAACGAGCAGTACTACGGGAAAATGAAAGATACCTGGCTGGATCTGGATAAAACCAATATTGCCTCCGAACTCGGACAGTTCAACAGCCGGGCTTTCGACAACAAAATTGGCATCAATCAGACCCTGCCGTTTCCCCGGGTTTTCAAAACCCAAAAGCGGGTGCTTTCGGAACAGTACCTGGCCGCTCAGTCTCAAAGCGGCATATCAAAAAGGGAGCTGAACCTGGAACTGAGCAGGCGTTTTTACCAATACCTTGCCCTGCGGGAAAAAGAAAAGCTGCTCCTGCAAGCCGACAGTGTTTACCGGATTTTTGAAGAGAAATCTGTGTTGCGCTTCCAGCGGGGAGAGAGCAACCAACTGGAAAAAACAACGGCCCAGTTGCAGCGGCAACAGATTGGCAATCAACTAGATATGCTCCGGCAGGAGTTGGACATGGTGCTGGAATTGTTCAACAGGCTGCTTGCACCGGATGAGCCGAGGGTGCCACAAAGCGCTGAAGTGTTGATACCCTGGGAGGAGCTGGCGGATACCAGTGGCCTCAGCAATCACCCTCAGATCCAATTCCAAATTCACCAGCTGAATGCTTCCCGGTACGGAGTGGCGGCGGAAAAAGCCCAAATGCTTCCGGAGCTTTCACTGGGTGTGAGCAACCAAAGCGTTATTGGCTATCAAAGGGTAGGGGATGCGGACCGTTATTTCGACGGAAAACACCGGTTTACCTATTTGTCGGCAGGACTGGCGGTGCCGCTGTTTGCCAAAGCCCAACAGGCCCGAATTGCTGCTGCTGAAATTCAGGTGCAGCAACAACAAAAGGAGCTCCAGTGGCTACAGCAACGCCTCGGCGCCGAACAACTGGCGGCGCGCCTTGAAGCCGGGAAATACCGGGAAAGTCTTCAGTATTATCAAAAGCAGGCATTGCCAAATGCGAGGGCCATTGTGGCTACTGCCAACCGGCAATATGCTGAAGGTGAAATCAACTATCTGGAATGGGTCATGCTGGTAAACCAAAGCTTTGATCTTCAGGGGCAATACCTGGATCAGCAATTGTCTTACAATGAAGCTATGTTGCTGTTCCGCTCATTTTCCAACCAATAATTACATCAAACAATGAAATCATATAGCTTGATCGTGCTGGCCCTGGTGCTGGCATCCTGTGGTTCCAAAACGGAAACGCCAGCAACGGAAACTACGGAAGCATCCGCCGTTACAGAAGTAACCCTTGACGCACAACAACTCAAAAACGCTGGCATCACCACCGGAAAGCCGGAGCAAAAATCCATTTCCGCTACCCTGAAGCTCAACGGCGTGATTGACGTGCCACCCCAAAATATGGTGAGTGTCAGTTTCCCACTGGGTGGCTACCTTAAATCCACCAAACTCCTGCCTGGAATGCCGGTGAAAAAAGGCGAAAACCTGGCCATCATGGAAGACGCTCAGTTCATCCAGATCCAGCAGGATTACCTTCTGGCCAAGGCCAACGCTGCCCTGGCAGAAAGTGAATACCAGCGCCAGGCTGCCCTGAACGCCGATAAAGCCGGTAGCGACAAGGTGTTTCAGCAGGCTAAAAACAACTGGGAGGTACAGAAAATTACCCTCAAGGCACTGGAAGAAAAGCTGCGCCTGATTGGACTAAATCCCGCCGAATTAACGGAAGAAAATATTTCCAGAACAGTTGGTGTGCGTTCTCCCATCAATGGTTATGTGTCAAAAGTCAATGTCAACATCGGCAGATACACCGCGCCCACAGATGTTCTGTTCGAGCTGGTGAATCCGGCAGACATCCACCTGAACCTGCAAGTGTTTGAAAAGGACGTGGCAAGTTTGGCCATTGGACAAAAAGTGATGGCCTACACCGCCGATCATCCGGAACAAAAATACCCGGCTGAAATACTGCTCATCAGCAAGAATCTGGACGAAAACCGCGCAGCCGAGGTGCATTGCCATTTCCAGAAATACGACCACCAAAAGCTGTTTCCGGGCATGTTTATGAATGCCGAGGTAGCCGTTGTGTCAGAAAAAGCCCTGGTAGTACCAGAAGGCGCCGTGGTGCGCTGGCAGAACGAGCATTTCGTGTTTGTCGAAAATGGAGACGGAGCCTTCGAAATGACGCCGGTGGAGCTTGGCATTGCCCAAAAAGGGGAACAACAAATCCTGCCTAAAACCGATCTGACTGGCAAGAACCTGGTGCTGCAAAATGCCTACACTTTACTGATGAAAATGAAGAATAGCGCGGAATAGGGAGGCCCACAGGTCTCATTTTTTGATTTACCGCAGAGGCGGAGAGGCGCAGAGTTCTGGAAAATCCAAGCATCCCAACTCTGTGTCTCTCCGCCTCTGCGGTAAAAAATTACTTTTGAGACAGCCTATCCCCCTCAAAACCGCATCAGATAATCCGTCAAATTCTCTTCCGTATCCAGCCCAAGTCGTTTCCGCAGCCGATACCTGCTGGATTCCACGCCGCGCAGCGAGATGTTCATCAACGCTGCTATTTCTTTACTGGAAAGGTTGAGTCTCAGATAAGCGCATAGCTTATAGTCGTTCGGACTCAGGTGCGCATGTGCCTCGCTGAGTCGTTTCAGAAAGTCGCTGTGTACCTGGTCAAAATGGTGCGAGAACTGCTCCCAGTCGGCATCCGTGCGGGCATCCTGCTCCAGCATTTTGATGATATGGTGGATCTCCCGTTCCATTTTGGCATTTCCCGAGGAGGATTGCTTTAGCTGCTCCAAAGCCTCATGGATGGCATTTAGGATCTCGCTTTTTTGTACGATATGCAGGGTGGCGGAGGCCAGTTCCTGGTTTTTGTGCCGTACTTCAGCTTCCAGCTTTTCATTCTGGAGCCGACTGATGGCTTCCTCCGAATGTTTGGTTTGTTCCTGATGAAGATTTACCAGGCCCCGTTTTTCCCGGGCAAATTTTTGTTGCTGACGGTGGATAATGCCTAAAAATATGCCTGCTGCCAATAACAGGTACACTGCATAAGCCCAGGAGCTGGCATACCACGGTGGAGCAATATGAAACGGATAGCTCATGGCAGCACTTTCTATCCCGTGCTGATTTCGGGCTTTCAGGTGAAAAATATAATGGCCAGGAGGCAAATTGTTGAACAACATCTCTGTTTCGGGCGTCCAGTCCGACCAGCCGCGTGCAGATCCTTCCAGATAATGAGCATATCTGATGTATTCACCACCCGGCGCATCCGGAACGGCATAGGAAAACAATAAAGCATTTTGCCGGGCGCTTAGCCGGATAGAGGGGAGCTTTCCACCTGTTCCCGGGTGACCTCCAAAAAGAATGCTGTCTGGTCCGATTTTTAAGCGAATTTCGTGTAAAACCAGCCGTAATGCCGTATCTTTTGAAGAAAAATAGGCAGTAGGATCAAAGTGAATAAAGCCTTGATCGGAAGCCAGGAATACATTGTGGGCATCTACAGGTAAAATAAAAGGAAACCCGATGGTAAGCTTGCCGGTAAGCTCCGGTATGGGAATCCTGGTAACCTTTTTGCCCAGGGCGCCATTTTGCACCCTGAGCAAACCTGTTTCTGTATCGGTGGCATACCAGATATCCCCATCAGGGGTTTCGAGCAGGTACCGTAGGTGTGCCTTTGGCCCGAAAAAGCCCATGAATGTCGTATCTGGTACAAATCTGTTTTGTTCAGGGAGGTAGGTGTAAATGCCTGTTTCGCCAGTAAAAACCACTTCCCCGCCGATTTGGTACAAATGACTGCCAAAGACAGACGGTAACCCTTGCCGTTGGTCAAAGAAATCCACAGAAAGCGAATCGGCGTTTGGCAAAACCTTTATTCTGAATATGCCTCTGTACGGATGCGCCATCCATATATTTTTTTGTTTGTCCTGCGCTAACAGCCTGCTGCTCTCTTTCAGGCCTTTCAGATTGGACCGAAACTTCCAACCTACAGCGGTTCGTTCAAACAGCGACAACCCGTTGTAGTGCCCGGCAACGGAAAGGCCGGGTTCAAACTCCAGGAATTTCCAAATACCCAGGATATTGGTCAACTTTTGGGCCGACAAGCCCACTACCTGAAACGGGCCTTCATGATGCCCCATGAGCAATTGGCCATCCAGGCTGCCCAGGCTCCATACCTGGCCTTCGGAATGTTGTACTTTGGAAAATGCCTTTCGAAGGGAAGGGGTGTAATACTGGGTCCATCGGTTGGCATACAAGCCGGTGTTGGTGCCGAAGTAAATATTGTCGCCAAATACCCCGGCAGTGTACCCGGTGCCTTGCAACTCTCCATCCGGGTATACCGCTGAGAACGGCGAAGACGCATCCACGAAGTCAATGCCATTGTCCAGACCCAGCCAGATACCGCCTTTCTCGGGGATGAAAAGACTGAGAATGGTATTGTTCTGAAGCCCGTTCTTCTTGTTGATCAGCCGGAATATCCGTCGCTGCCGATCCAGTATCACCAGCCCGTTCAGCGAGGTGCCCAGGGCAAGAGCGCCGTTTTTTTGTATCCCTGCACAAAAAATGATGTTTGATTTGAGAAACGCGTCTTCCTGGGTATGCCAGGGTACAAATCGCTGGCCATCGAACAGGAATATGCCGTTTTTGATGGTTGTTACCAGGATGGAATCCGGCGACAGGTGTACCATGCCGGAAATGGTGCCTTCGGCAAACGCTGAGGGGTTTTCCAGTGGTTTAACCTGTCCCTGGTCAAAAAAATAGAGTTTGTGTGCGCCGTCCTGTATCAATAGCCGACCCTTCCATTCTCCCAAAAAATGCAGGTTGGTACCCGGAGGAAACAGAGGCGTTGTTTGCCCATCATAGTACCAAAACAACTGGTGGTCTGTTCTGAAAAAAACGCCTTCCTGTCGCACCGCAATGTTCCAGCAGTCGCCCAACTGTTGCCCCTCCTCCTTTACCTGTTCCCGAAGGGAATGGTAAACCAGCCGACCGCCTTCGTCAGGAGCAAAATACCCAAACTCATCTTGTCCGCCAACAAAGACCCTGCCTTCAGCCCCTGGCTTCACAGAACGCACGATGGTGTGGTTGGGCAGCGGGTGCAAACGCCAGTGTATGCCGTCAAACTCCAGCAAACCCTCGTTGTTTCCAAACCACATAATACCCCTTTTGTCCTGGGCAATATCCCAAACCTGTGTGCCGGCCTTGTATTGCTTCTTGCTGAAGTTCAACACAGGCGGATCGCCCAGATTGACACTTTGGCCAAAGCATATATCCGGCAAGCAGAACCATTGAACCGCCAAAAAATAAAAGGTAATCAGACTACGCACGCTCAAAATATTCTGTTGAGCAAATGTAGGTACTTGCAGTCAAATCATTTTAAAAGTAGAAGTGATGTAGGTAAAAACATGGGGTGCAGTAGTAATGACGTAGGAAAAAATTGAGGTTTGGAGACGCTGTTTCCCACTTTTGCGTGCTGCATTTTTCAACAGGCAGTTAAAGTAAAACAATTCAAACCAGCCCTGTGAAGGGCTATTAAATCCTTTCTTGTATGAAGAAGTTGTTACAAATGCCCTGGCTGATTGCCCTGGTTCTGGCCGTCGCCGCCATCGCATCCTGTAAAAAGGAAAAACTTGAAACTATTGCCGGCTTTACCTACCAGGTAGATGCCGCCGATTTCAAAAAAGTGGCCTTCACCAACGTTTCCCAAAACTATAATACAGTGTCATGGGACTTCGGCGATGGCAACACCTCCACGGAAGTTAACCCAACGCATACCTATGCCAACCCCGGCGCTTACACGGTAAAACTGACAGCTACCGGCGAAGAGGGCACTGACGTGGTAGAACAGGTAATTACGCTCACAGACCCTGATGCAGAGCTGACCAAACTGGTAGGTAACGTTTCCAAAACCTGGAAACTCCTTCGCGTGGTAAATGCCAATCGCTGGCCGCTTGAAGTAGGCCCTATCGCCAAGGATCAGGTGTGGTGGGGACTCGGCCGCGGTAACGATGATATTGCTACCCGCACCTGTACCATGAACGATGAATGGACCTTCGGCCGCGACAAATCCATGGTGTATAACTCCAATGGCGATTTCTGGGCAGAAGGTGGCGTGTTTGAACCCGCCAATGTTTGCGCAGCCTCCACTCCGGCCAACATGACGGGCCCGGGCGGCATCGACCTTTCGGCTTTTGGCGACGGCAACCATATCTTCGAACTGGTAAACGGCACTAAGCCTACACTGGAAGTCAAGGGCCTTGGCGCTTTCATCGGACTGCAGAAGATCGGCACCGATCTTGAGGTTTCTGTTCCACAAACATCTGTGAAATATGACATCATCAAATTGCATGATGGCGCTGTGGATACCCTGATCCTGGAAGTAGGATACAAGTGGGATCCGAACAATACCTCCGACAATGCATACTGGAGAATTGTCCTGGTGCATTACGATAATCCGCTGGACGAGCCGGCAGTGGCCAGCTTCAAGGCAGATGTTTCCGGTAAAACGGCTACTTTCACCAACAACTCTTTTGAAGGCGAAAGCTATGTATGGAATTTCGGCGACGGCGCCAGCTCCACCGAAACCAACCCTACTCACACGTATGCAACCGGTGGAAACTTCACCGTAACGCTGGATGTGAAGAAAGGCAATACCACCACTTCCGTATCCAAAGAAATTACCGTTTCCGGCGACGTTACCGAAGCCGACCTCCTCGGCGGTCCATGGAAAGTTCGCAATGGCGCCAATTCTATTGTTGTGGGCCCAGGCCTGGGTGATCCAAGCTGGTGGCAGGTACCTGCCAACTTCCTCGACGGTTCTTCCACCGGTGGCGACGACTGGTCTTGCATCACCAACGACGAGTTTGTTTTCTCCACCGGCGGCGTGTACGAATACAAGACCAACGGCGATGCCCGCAACGATGGTTACATGGGCAGCCCGAACGGTTGCTGGTCTGATGCGCAGGTAGCTGCCAGCGGCAACGGCGCCGCCTTCGGCTCCGGCATTCACTCCTATACCTTTACGCCGGCCTCCGGCAACAACCGCCCGGTTATCACCCTGACCAACGGCGCATCCGGTGCGGCCTTCATCGGCTTCTACAAAGGCTATTACGGCGGTGAAAACTCCAACGGCGCCAATCTGCCAAATGGTGGCAGCACCACCAACCGCTATGAAGTAATGAGTTATGTCAACGCAAACGGAGTGGAAACACTCACGGTTTCTGTAGACATCTCAGCAGCCAAGGACGGCTCTGCCGCCTGGACAATGGTGCTGGTTCGATAGTCAATGATTTAGTTAAGTATAAGGAGAGGGGGCCGGCACATCCTGCCCCCGCCTCCTTTGGCATATTTGCACCAAACCTGCCTTCTCAGCTTAAATTTTCACCGCATGACCAGAATATTGACCTTCATTGCTGCCTTCTTTTTGTGTTTGCAACTTTCTGCCCAGGTAGTCGGCAAAGTGGTTGACGTTGCAGGCGAACCACTCATTGGCGTTACTGTTATTGAAAAAGGCACCTCCAATGGCGTCATCACGGATGTAGATGGCGCATTTAGCATCAAAATCCCCTCCAATGCAATCATGATGATCCACTACACCGGGTATGCATCGCAGGAGATTCCGGTTAACGGCCAAACCGTATTTAATATCGTTCTCGATGAGGACATTCAAACCCTGGAACAGGTAGTAGTGGTAGGTTATGGCACCCAAAAGAAAAAAGACCTTACCACGGCTGTGGTAGTGGTGGGTGAAAAAGAAATCCGCGATCGTCCCATGGTATCGGCCGCGGAAGCCCTGCAGGGCAAAGCAGCCGGGGTGCAGGTGGTTCAGCCTTCCGGTAAACCGGGCAATGACATCGCCGTAAGGGTGCGTGGCGCTACTTCGGTGATTGCGGGCAATGAGCCGCTTTATGTGGTGGATGGTGTACCCACCACCGATATCCGCGGACTTAATCCGGCCGATATTGAAAGCATGAGCGTATTGAAAGATGCTTCTTCTTCCGCTATTTACGGGGCCAGAGCAGCAAATGGTGTTGTTTTGATTACCACCAAACGCGGCAAGGAAGGGGTGTCCGGCGTTCGCTTTAGTGCCTACAGCGGGTTTTCCGACATTCGCAAAACGGTGGAAACCCTCACCACCAAACAATACCGTTCATTGCTCGAAGAGCTCAACCCCGGCTCCTGGGATCCCACCTGGACGGGCTACACCGATTGGCAGGAGGAAGCATTCGGCTACGGAAAAAATCAGGCGGTACAACTGGCTTTTTCCGGAGGAAATGACAAAACCCGATACATGCTCTCCACCAACTACCTGAATAATGAAGGTATTGTGAAGCCAGCCCGTTTCGATCGCTACTCCGTGCGTTTGAACCTGGATAATCAGGCCACCAAATGGCTTAAAATCGGTTCCAGCGTTAATGTGCTGCGCAGCCGCACCAAGGACACCCCTGATAATGCCAGCAGCGGACGCGGGGGCGTCATCATGAGCGCGTTAAATCCGCCTCCTTTCCTTTCCATCTATAAAAACGACGGCAGCGGACAATACGCTACCAATCCTTTCCAGCCTTCCTGGGAGAACCCCATTGCTTATATGTTCGGACCGGATCAGCAAACCACTGATACCCGTATTTTCGGTAATATCCAGGCTGAAGCTGATATTTTTAAGGGATTTTCCCTTAAAACCAATATTGGCGCCGACATGAATGCCCACCAGTGGGATTATTACCTCGATCCGTTCCGTACCAATTTCGGACGCAATCAAAATGGTTTGGGGCAGGCAGACAAAGCCAATTCCAGCATCTGGCTCTGGGAAAACACGGCCAGTTACCGCACCTCGATCGGTCGGAATAACCTGTCGTTCCTGGCAGGTAGCAGTACGCAACAATCCCGCTGGAGCAACTCCTTTATTTCCGGCAATGATTTCCCGGCCGACGTGTCGGTGAAAACACTCAATGCTGCCAACAGCGTTTCTGCCAGCACCGATGTGCAGGAATGGGCACTGGCCTCTTTCTTCGGGCGGGTACAATATGATTTCGACAGCCGCTATCTATTTACCGCTACATTGCGTCGCGACGGTTCTTCCAAACTCGCGCACCACTGGGGTACCATGCCCTCTTTTTCTGCCGGTTGGCGTATTTCCTCCGAACCCTTTATGCAGGACCTGGATTTCATCAACGACATGAAAATCCGCGCCGGCTGGGGTAAAAACGGCAACCAGGAAGGGATTTCCAACTACGCCCGCTATGGCCTGATTTCGTACTACCGCCGCGCAGCTACCAATCCGCTCTCCGGCCCGGCCGCGGTGCAGACTACCTACGGCAATCCGGATCTTCGCTGGGAAACCACCACCCAAACCAATGTGGGCATTGACCTCTCCATGTATAACGGCCGGGTGGTATTCGTCGCAGATGCCTATCTGAAAAAGACCGACGATGTATTGCTCAATGTGCAGCTGTCGAACTCACTGCCCATTACCAGTATTCAAACCAATGCAGGGGCTATTGAAAACAAAGGACTCGATTTTTCCCTGTCAACCGTGAATACGGTTAAGAAGCTGAGGTGGCAAACCGAGTTCAATATCTCCCTGAACAGAAACAAGGTAACCCGCCTTGACTACACCAGCGTGTACTATTTCGGCCGTATTTACAGCAACAACCAGGAAGTGGCCATCGTAAAAGAAGGCTTGCCGCTGGGATCCTTCTTCGGATATGTGGCCGATGGCGTAAATCCGGAAACCGGAGACATGAATTACCGGGATGTGAATGGCAACGGTATTTTTGACCCGGGCGATCGCACCATTATCGGCAACGGCAACCCGGATTTTATCTTCGGGTTGACCAATACTTTCAACTGGAAACGTTTTGATCTGAACTTCTTCTTCCAGGGAAGCTATGGCAATGATGTGTACAATGCTACCCGCATAGACCTGGAAGGCATGTTCGACAGCAAAAACCAGTCAACGGCAGTCCTTCGTAGATGGACGCCCGACAATCGCAATACAGACATCCCGCGTGCCGTGGGCAATGGCAATGTGGACAATGTTCGCAACTCCACCCGTTTTGTGGAGGACGGATCCTACATTCGCCTGAAAGCCATTACACTGACCTATAACTTCAATCCGAAGTGGTTTGGGAAGTCGGGCATCCGCAATTTGTCTGTTTATGCCACCGGTCAGAATCTGCTCACTTTCACCAATTATTCCGGGTTCGATCCGGAAGTAAATGCCTTTGGTCTGAGCGCCACAGAACTTGGAGTGGACTACGGAACGTATCCGCAGGCCCGTACCCTTACATTTGGGGTGAATGCTGAATTCTGATCCTGTTTTATTAAAAACAACCTGATAACATGAAAAAGCTTCTTTTGCTCCCGTTACTGGTTTTGGCGGTGCTGGCCATCAGCTCCTGCGAAAAGTTTCTGGAACTGGAACCGGAATCCCAGGGCATAGCGGTAGAAAACACTGCTGCCGATTCCGTTTTATTTAAATCTGCCTCTGAGGCGGAAGCTGCACTGGCCGGCGCTTATGCCGATTTCAAAAATGAATATTATCAACTGGATTATTTTGTCAATGGCGATGCCCAATCAGACGATGCCTACGCCGGCGCCGACAACCCGGCCAATTTCCAGATTGATGACTATAAACTGGACGCCACCAACTCCAATGTGAGTCGCGACTGGAGATATCTCTATTCCACCATTGGAAAATGCAACACGGTAATTAACAACGTAAGGTCGGTAACGGACCCTGCGCTCACCAACGACCGTAAAGAGCAGATAGTAGGGGAGGCCTCTTTCATTCGTGCGTTCATGTACTTCCAGGCGGTTCAGCTCTGGGGAGATGTGCCGCTGCAGTTGAAGGAAGTCAAAACCATCAGTGCTGCCAATCTGGACGAAATTTACCCGCAAATTTTCCCGGCGCGCTCCCCACAGGCTGAAGTATACGCCCAGATCATTGCCGACCTGGAAACGGCCCTGAGTCGGGTGCCTGTAACAGCCGCACACAAAGGGTTCGCCACCAGAGGTGCAGTCAACGCATTGTTGGCCAAGGTGTATGCCACGCAGGAGCCGCACGACTGGTCCAAGGTCAGTCAATACTGCGATGTGGTCATAGCAGGCGGTTATGCCTTGTTGCCTGATTACGAGCAACTCTGGACGCTTGGCAATGAAAATACCTCGGAGTCCATTTTTGAAATAAACTACAATGGCGGCGCTCCAGATGGCAACTGGGGAACCAAAATGTTCCGTGGGCTGGACTGGAAAAAATTCAACATTCCTTCCAACGACCTCATTGCCCTGTTTGAATCGGAGAATGATACCAAGCGGAAAAACGCGAGCATCATTTACGACAATGTAAGCGGTAAGTGGTCAGACCCGCATTATCCGCAAACCAAGTATCCATTCATCAACAAGTGGCGGAATTTCCAGGAGGGCAGTAATCAGAACTACATCTTCATCCGCCTGGCCGATATTCTGTTGCTAAAGGCAGAAGCTTTGAATGAAATGGGCGATCAGTCAGGTGCCGCAGCACTGGTGAACCAAATTCGCTCCCGGGTAAATCTCGGTCCAACACCTGCTGTTACACAGTCGGAAATGCGTTTAGCCATCGAAAAAGAACGTCGTCTGGAACTTGCCTTTGAAGGTCACCGCTGGTACGACCTCAAACGCACCGGCAGAGCTATTGAGGTCATAAACGCGGTAACCGACCACACCGGGCAGCCCATTGGTTACAACCTCACCCCCGAACGACTGGTTTGGCCAATCCCCCAGGCAGAGCTGGATAAAAATGGCCGCTTACTGCAGAATGCGGGGTACTAGGACAATGGACTGTTGGACGATGGACAATGGACTTGAATGTCCAACGTCCATCGTCCAACGGCCACC
>JADZFI010000258.1 GCA_020850025.1 Saprospiraceae bacterium | reverse complement strand
TTCCTTTTAGTACCGGGCGTTGGAGCTCAGGGAGGTGATCTGGCCTCTATTTGCCAGTATGGACTGAATTCGGAATGTGGCTTGCTGATTAATGCCTCCAGGAGTATCATCTATGCCTCCGCAGATACCGACTTTGCTCTAAAGGCAGGGGCCGAAGCGAAAAAGTTGCAGCAGGAAATGGAAAAATTACTGCTTTCTGCCACCCATGTCTGATGCACTATTCATGGAGCGTTGTTTCCAGCTTGCCCAAAAAGGTGCAGGCAGGGTTTCGCCCAATCCTTTGGTTGGCGCTGTGCTGGTTCATCAGGGGCAAATAATCGCTGAAGGTTGGCATGAGCAATGGGGAGCGCCACATGCCGAGGTTAATTGTTTGAACAATGTGCCAACAAACCGGCAACACTTAATTCCCGAGTCAACCTTGTACTGCAATCTGGAGCCTTGTGCGCATTACGGCAAAACGCCCCCCTGCGCCGAACTTATCGTTCACCATAAAATTTCAACCGTCGTAATAGCCAACACTGATCCCAACCCATTGGTGGCCGGCAAAGGCATTCAGATGCTTCGGCATGCAGGTATTGAGGTGAGAACCAGGATACTGGAGCAACAGGGCGCCTGGCTAAATCGCAGCTTTTTTACCTGGATCCAGGAAAAAAGACCATTTGTGGTGCTAAAATGGGCCCAAAGTGCAGATGGGTACCTGGGGCTACCCGGACAAAGAACCCCGATTTCCGGAAAAACAACCCAGCGATTGGTACACCGCTGGCGTGCGGAAGCAGACGCCATTATGGTTGGAACGAAAACAGCGCTGATTGACAACCCCCGGTTAGACAATCGCTATTTCACAGGGAAAGCTCCTCTTCGCATTTTCCCTGACTTCAAAGACCAAATCCCAGAGCATTATCATCTGATGGACGACAGCCAGGATACCTGGCTCATTGGTCGGTCACTTTCAGGGAGTTATCAGCGTACACAGGGGATTCAAACGGAATCTCCCTTTTCTGTCAACTGGCTTTTGGAAAAACTGTATGCCGCCAATAAAGCCATCCTGCTTGTTGAGGGAGGGAGGGCTCTATTACAACAATTTATAGCGCAGGGACTTTGGGATGAACTCCGGATCATTGAAAACCCTGTCAGGTTAAAAAACGGATTAAAGGCGCCGGAAATACCAGAGTCGGCAAATTTGGTGGAAACCATGCAGTTGGAAGAGGATGTGGTGCGTATTTTTGCCGCCCAAAACGGCCTTTTCAACTAATTATGGCACAAATTACCAAGTTGGGCTTGCATTTGCCAACAGATCCACGCTGGGTGAATCTGGCTGAAATATCCCTGGAAGAGATATTAACCGACCATGCTTACTGCGAACAAAAAGCAGCAACCTCCTGCATTTCTCTCATTCAAGCTTATCCCGAACGAGTTGAACTGGTGGAAGAGGTGGCTCCGGTGGTTACGGAAGAATGGGGTCATTTCCGGCTTGTATTGGCGGAATTGAAAAAGCGTGGATTAAAGCTGGGACGACAACGCAAGGATGAGTATGTCAACCAATTATTGACTTTCCAGCGAAAGAGCCTATCCAGAGAGGAAGCTTTGCTGGACAAACTCCTGATTTGTGCGATGATCGAAGCGCGCAGTTGTGAGCGATTCCGATTGCTCTCCCTGCATTGCTCGGAGGAAGACCTGAGGGATTGGTACCACAAGTTCATGGTTTCAGAAGCAGGGCATTACAGAATGTTCCTGGATCTGGCTGAACTATATTTCGGGAAAGAGCAGACGTTGGCACGCTGGCAAGCTTGCCTTGCCTTTGAGGCCGACATTATGAAGCAACTCAGTCCCAGGGGCGACAGGATGCACTAAGCCCAACCCTTGACCTTGTTGATTTTCCCCTGATCTCCAAAATACTCTTTAGAGGCCTTGTTGTACGCAATTGCGGCCTCCTCGGCGGTATCAAACATTCCAATATGTTTTGCCCTGCCATTGATGGAGATGACGGCCCTGAAGCGCCGGTGCTCACGGTAAACACCCGTGTAGCCGGTATTGCTGCTGGTTTTCCGCATTCTGCTGGCGGTAGACCTTGACCGGTAGACAATATTTTCCAGCCGGCAGTCCAATTTGTCCCCATTTTTCGCTCCAACAAGGCGGTTCAAGTCGCTTTTGTCTTTGGCAAGAAACTTTTCCGCTATTAGCTTATGGAGGTAAATGGTTTCCGTTTTAAAGCCGCCTTCCGCTTTTTTCCATGTTTTTTGGAAAACAGCACAACCGCTGGAGTGTAGCCGTAGATTGTTGAGCAGGTCTATTTGTGTCAGGTATGGATCATTTGAGATCCACTCATAGACCTGATCGTCTAACAAAACGCTGGCATCTGCGTTTTTTAATTTGATTTTGTAAATCACGTCAAGATTGTTTTTTCTTTTCCTGGTTTATGGCCAAGACATTTCAAGGATGATAATATGGCAAGAAGGATCCAGTACGTACACACCATGACTACCCGAAGGCAGCGCCAGCTTTGATTTGTATTTCAAAATCAGGACCAAATTTCAGCACTTGTTGTTTCCTTATAAAAGACTTTTATAAAATTTTTTTTTCTAACAGCACACATCCGGTAAACTAATCACTTGCTACTACTTTTTCAACAAAACATTTGCAAAATCTGGCTTGGGTTTACGGCATCTGTTAATATTCAAAGGCCCTAACTTCATCCAATAATAGCAGGAGTTGTACGTTCTTTGCGTTTGATTGTCACGAACCACCAATGGTAATGAAAGAAGTTGTTATATCGGCCATTTTGGCTTTGATCTGTCTGATGCCAGTAAGCTCCACAGCCCAACAGAAAGTAATAAATGCCTCTGTTTTGCTGAGTCAGAAAAATGCTCCGGATAATAAACGCTTACTGGACGTGTTAAAAAACAAGTGGAAGGTACCAGTGGATTCTGTCAATATTTCAGACAAGACGCTGGTTTTCAACTCATTTGGTGGCAGTACTGTAATGATTGCGTATCTGGATTACCCGGTGGCTACAGATGAGGCAGGAGCAGCAGCCCGCCTGTCCTGGCTATGGAAGGATGGAGCTGGAATAGCAGCAAATCATCAGGCACATATCGTTATTTCGGTAATTGGTCCTTCAGGGAAAACCCTGGATATGTACAAAATCATGACGCAGGCAACTGCTGCTGTACTCGAGTTTACCGGCGCTCCTGCGGTTTTTCAACAGGCACAATATCTCATGCTGGAAGCCGGATATTTCACCAACGCTGCCCGAAACATGCTTGCCAACCAATCCCTTCCGGTTTATTGCTGGGTTTATTTCGGGCGCCCGTGAAATGGGAATGGTTTTACCTACGGCATGTCGGAGTTCGGGCTGCCTGAAATGGAAATATCACAATCTTCCAATGCAGAAGCTGACGTACATGCTACCTTGTATGATGCGGTATTGACCAGGTTGAAATATCCATCAGCAATTGCTGACGGAGAATCGTTCGTTACAGAAGAAGGAGTACGATTGGTTGCCCGAATCAGAAAGAGTGCCTTTCTGGAAAACCAAACGGTTATACAACTCGAATACTGATCCACTTTTAACATTGCAAAAATTCCCGTCAATGAGAGTTATTGGTTACGTAGAACACCCGGCATTTAAAATTTCCATCTTTAAAAATGATGGCAGAATCTCGGTTAAATTTGAAAATGAACAATACGAGCAAACCTTTAAGCTCGGAGAAGATGAACGATTTGCCAGTGTAGAGAACGTTCAGAAATGGGTTGATCAGGAACTGATCGACAAAGTATCGGCTGGTTTCAGGCTGATGCATGAAGCAAGGCTGCAGGCCACCGGGAGAGCATTTCCTTCGGCCATGGCACTACCAGTTTTTGAAGAGATCATATAGGCGTGTTACCAGTCACCTCCGGCGCCTCCTCCACCAAAGGAACCGCCCCCAAAGGAGCCTCCACCAAAGCCTCCTCCACCGCCGCCGCCCCAGCCACCGCTGCTTCCACCGCCGCCACCTATCCACCATCCACCGCCGCCGCCCCAGGGGTCGTTGCGGTTCCTGCCACTTCCGGAAGGAGTGATCCATTTGCCATTCTTCTGAAGTTTGTACACCATGACACCTATAAACAGGAAAAATACCAGCATGATGACCAACAGGATCATGATTGCCTCCCAATTGGTCATCTTTTCAGAGGCCTGTTGCTGAAACTCTCCTGACAAGGCGGATATGATATCATCCAGGCCCGCATTTATGCCATCGTAATACTGATTTTGCCTGAAAAATGGCGCCATCGTATTTCTGATGATTCTCCCTGCCGTGATATCCGGAAGTGCGCCCTCAGCGCCATACCCGGTGGCGATAAACACTCCTCTGTCCGGTGGTACTGTTTTAATCAACATGACCACGCCGTTGTCCTTGTCTTTGCGTCCAATTCCCCAACGGTTGCCCAGTTCAAAAGCGTAACTCGCTTTGTCATAGTCGCCGATATCAGGGCGGATCATCACCACGATTTGTGTAGACGTAGAATCCCAATATGCCCGCAATTTTTGCTCCAGTGCGTCTTTCTGTGATGCACTTAGCCAGCCTGCGTAATCGTGTACATATACTGCAGGTTCGGGCTTTTCCGGAAATACGGCATCCTGTTTTTGTGCCTGGCCGGGCACAAAAAACAGCATTACCCCCAGAAAAATGAACAGGATTTGAATCGGAAGTTTTATCCCCGTTGGGATGAATCGGCTATTAGCCATAAATGATTTCATCTGGCAGTTCATTTTCATTGTGATCATCGTCAGCAGGAAAATGGGTTCTTAGACGATCGCCGATAAGCTTAATTGCCTTGCAAATTCCGTCCGCAGCCTGGTCTTGCTGGAAATGTGCTTTTAGAATCCTTTTTTCCTCTTCCCAGAATTGAAATCCCACTTTTTCGTGAATGCCAGAGTCGCCCCAAATAGCAAAGTGATGGCTTTTTTGGGCAATGTAGATCAGCACGGCATTGCGATCCCTGGTGTTGTGCATGCCGAATAGTTGAAACAATTCGGCTGCCTGTTCCACAGGATGATCCTTTAAACAAAAATCTTCCACATATAACCGGATTTCACCGCTGGAACCGCGCTCGGCCATACGAATGGACTCCATTATGCGGGCTTCTTCCGCTTTGGAAAACAGCATAAGCAACAGTTTGACAGGCTGCAACAAAGGTCTTTGTTGCTGCCTTGGCGTTAAAACTTAACTTCCGGAGCCTTTTCAGATCCTGGTTGGGCCTGGAAATACCCTTTGGGCGAAAAACCAAACACACCTACCAAAAGATTGGTGGGGAACCGTCTAATATAGGCATTAAAATCCTGAACCGTTTCATTGAAGTTCTTACGCTCCACAGCTATCCGGTTCTCGGTTCCCTCCAATTGCTTTTGCAAATCCAGAAAGTTCTGATTGGCTTTCAAATCCGGATAATTCTCTGTCACCATCAACAATCTTCCAAGGGCGCCTGAGAGTCCCTGTTGAGCCTGTTCAAACCTTTGAATAGCCTCAGGAGTAAGGTTATTCGGATCAACTTTCATCTGGGTGGCCGAAGCGCGGGCAGACACGACTGCCTCCAGGGTCTGCTGCTCAAAGTTGGCGTATCCTTTCACCGTATTAACCAGATTGGGAATCAGGTCTGAGCGGCGCTGGTATTGGTTTTCTACCTGCGACCACGCCGCTTTTACACTCTCATCTTTTTGAATGGTCGTATTGTAAGAGCCGCACATGCTGAAAACCAAAACGGCAACCACGGCCAACAGGATGATGGGAAGATATTTTCGAATGTCAATCATGTTTGCAAAATTTGAATGGGTGTGAAAATTCGATGTTTTAATTTTTACCGGGCGAAAATAATCCCAAAACTACAGATTTCAGGATATTCCAGACCAGCAATTAAATGTGCGGAACTGATGAACCCTCTTCATCGACCAAATGAGTCTTCAGAAAGGGATAAAAGCAGAGAGAATACCGGCGGCCACAGCGGCATTCAGCGACTCGGCGCCACCATTGGGGTGACGGGGAATATAAATTCGATGAGTTAGTAATGACTCATTATGTGGACGTATTCCTTTGCCTTCATTTCCGATAACCAAAATTCCGACCGAAGGTAAAAGCCTGTTTTCCAGGGCATTTTCTCCTTCCATCACCGCTCCGAGTATCGGAAGACCAGGGTTTTGTTGGACCAATTCCTCCAGAGAAATTCTCCATCCGGGAACTCTGACAATTGCCCCCATGCTGGATTGTACAACTTTGGGGTTATAAAAATCAGCTGAGTCTTCAGAACAATAAACCGCCGGAATGCCAAACCAGTCAGCAATTCGAAGAATGGTTCCCAAGTTTCCGGGATCCTGAATACCATCAAGATAAAAACAAGTTCTTCGCCCGGGCAGTGTAAGATTTGGTGAAAATTGCGGCATTTGAACGACTGCCAGCACCTGATTAGGCGTAACCATGGTAGAAATTTTCTCCAGCTCTGAGGCTGTCACTTCAAAAACGGGAATCTTGAGCATACTCAACAAGGACTTATTACGATCCAGCCAGCCCTGCTCGGCATATAGTTGGGTAACTGTACCCCCATTCCCGGAAAGCAGCTCTGACACCATCTTGTCGCCCTCTACCAGAAACAACTGCTCTGCCTCTCTGAATTTTTTGAGATGAAGCGACCTGATATGTTTGGATTGATTTTGTGACAGCATGGACAATCTTGTTACGCCGGGCGAAAATAGTATAATGATGGAGGATTGGTATTCAATCTCTAAACAATAGCGGTAAAAGGCATGTGAAAAGAAGGTTAATGTTCGCGTGGATGCTGATGCTACCGTCTTTTTTGCGACTTTTGTGCTTCCAGGCTTCTCACTAAGCAGCCTGTTTGATGTTTCGGTCCATGCCTTTCCTTTCTACTGATATCCATTTCTGTTCTGGGCGCCCCCTACCCTTTTCATTGACGAAAGCATCCAAACATGGACGGATCCTGTTTTTTCTTGTTTGCGTTGGTTTCTTAACCGGCATGAGCTCCTGCAAGACCGGCAGGTTATTGAATCAGGAAAAGGGCGAGAAGTTGCTGATAAAGAATACCTTAAAGATTGATGCAGAAAAAAAACTGGGATTTTCGGCCAAATCTTCTCTTGCCTCTGAATTAGCGCCGTTCTATCGTCAAAAACCTAACAGAAAAAATCTGCTGTTCTTCTATACCCGGATTTGGTTT
>JADZFI010000257.1 GCA_020850025.1 Saprospiraceae bacterium | reverse complement strand
GCGCGGAGACACTAAGGCGCTAAGGAATTAAGGCACGAAGTGAATAACACGAAGGCGCGGAGACACGAAGGCGCGAAGGAGTTAAGGCACGAAGTGAATAACACGAAGGCGCGGAGACACTAAGGCGCGAACAAAGTGAATACCACTAAGGCGCGGAGACACTAAGGCGCGAAGGAGTTAAGGCACGAAGTGAATAACACTAAGGCGCGGAGACACTAAGGCGCGAAGGAGTTAAGACACAAAGTAAATAACACTAAGGCACTAAGGCGCTAAGGCACTAAGACAAGTCGTCAGTCGTGAGTCGCAAGTCGTCAGTCGCAAGTCGTCAGTCGTCAGTCGTCAGTCGCAAGTCGTCAGTCGTCAGTCGCAAGTCGTCAGTCGCAAATCGCAAGTCGCAAGTCGTCAGTCGTCAGTACGTACTGTCTTGATTCCAGAATGGGTATCCGGAGCTGAATTGTCGGGCGCGTTGGGCTTCGATTTCGGCTTGTTCAGCGGCGCGCTGGGATTTGGTTTTTTCAAAAATATCTTGTGGCAGGAAGAGGGTCTTTTCTTCGTTCCAGTCATCGTCTAAGGGATGGCGGTGGATTTCACGGGCTTCTTCGTCTTCCAGTTCGCCTTTGAAGATGAAGGCGGCGAAGATGCCTGCCAGGCTGCCTATGAGGTGGCTTTCCCAGGAGATACCTTCCTGGTCGGGCAGGATGCCGAGGAACATGCCGCTGTAGAGCAGCATCACTATGCCGGCCAGCATGATGGAGCGCAGACTGCGCCGAAATACGCCGTTCCAGAACATGAACGCCACCAAGCCGTAAATGATGCCGCTGGCGCCTATGTGCGAAACGGGCCTGGCGAAGAGCCAAACGGCGGCTCCGGTGAGGAAGTAGATGAGCCAGAAGGCGCGCATGGCTACTTTCCGGTAGAAATAGAGGGCAATAAAACTGAGTACGAAAAGCGGCAGGGTGTTGGAAATAAGGTGTTTCCAGCTGCCGTGTACGAGGGGGGCGGTCACGATGCCTCTCAATCCCCAGGCTCTGCGCGACATGATCCCGTACACGCCCGGGTCGAACCCGTCGGTGATTTGCCAGAGGTGCACCAGCCAGATGATGCCTACAGCCAAGGCCGGAAACTTCAGGCTGTCCAGCAAATGTTGCCGGGTGAGTTGGAAGCGGTCGTTCTCGCTGTCAAGCATGGCATTCACGGGCGGACGGGTGGTTTGTTGGATAATGACAAAGCAATTCCCATACCAAACACCGGAGCGCCATAACTTGTTTCCAAAGAGGGTTTGAATTGCAGACTGAGGTCGTCGCTCACATCAAATTTGTACAGGTGAGCATCCACGAAGGCATCGGTGACGATGAGCAGGTAGGTGACGCCCAGGGCGAGGTACCATTTTTCGGTATAGCCGCGAAACGTATCCCGGTAGTTTTTGGTCCGGGTAGCATCGAAGGTATTGTAAGGCGATTCGGTAGGATTGGTATTGGGGTCGTCGTCTACCAGCAGTTTGTAGTTGTCGCGCAATTCCCGGTAGGTATTCTGGGTATCAAAAGTAAAATACCCGATGGCGCCCATGGCGCCCCAGGCAATGGGTACTTTCCACCATTTTCGGTTGTACGCCTGCCCTGCGCCGGGCAGAATGGCTGAAAACAAGGCGGCTGCCCGCGGATTGGGGTAGTTTTTGCCCAGTAGTTTGTGTCCAAACCCTGGTTTTTTGCTCGCCTTCTCCGGCACAGTATCTCTGTTGGGTGCGGGCTGCGCCGTTATTTTGGCCGACTTGTCCTTAACGCCGGTAGCTACCGGTGCAAGTGTGTCGGGGCGCACCAGTGCTGCTGCGCTGTCAGGTTGTTGCGCCAGCAGGGGAGAAAGGCACCCAAAGCCCAGGAAAAGAACGAGGATGGTCTTCATTTTCATAAGGCACAAAGATATGGGAAAGAAGGCACAAAGGGGGGCACAAAGACACAAAGACACGAAGACACAAAGGCACGAAGTTTGGGGGAGGTTGGCCGACGGCCAACCTCTTTGTGCCTTAGTGTCTTCGCGCCTTTGTGCCTACGTGTCTTTGTGCCTACGCGCCCCCTTTGTGCCTTTTACTGGATGTCGGAGGCGTTGCGCATGAGGATTTGCTTGGCATTGAAGTCCGAAACGATGCCGGTGAGGGTCACTGGCGTTGTCGGAGTGGCCATGCTGGAGAAGGTAGCGTTGGCGTTGGTGAACATGGCAATGGTGCCGGTGCCATCGTTCAGGGTACGGTTGCCGGAAAGGGTAGCGCCGCCGGTGATGGTTACGTTGGAGACGCGCACGAGGGTGCTTTCCCAGGCATCGAAATTGGCATTTATCTGGGCAATGGTGGCTACCCGGGGGGTAACGGTGTTGCCGGCGCTTACCCGCACAGCGTTGGTAAGCGGTACGTTGTTTACCTGCAACAGTTTATTGAACTCACTGAGTTCTACGTCGGATACCACAATTTCCACCTCATCTCCGAGGTTAAAGGAGTGAGCTACGTCAAAACGAGCTACGATACCTCCAGTAGCGTCCTGGATGACGATGTTGCGGTTGTTGATGTTATTGCCGGCACGGTCGGAGATGACAATGCCTTTGATTTTTCTGCCTGCCGGCACGTAGGTGGTAGAACCGGTAAACAGTGCGCGGATGCTGCTGATGTCTACCAGGGTTTCATTGCCGGTGCTTTGGCCGCAGCGGGCATCGTTCATGTTCACATCGTTCAGGTCGCGAATGAACAGCTGGTAATCGCTGCCGAAAATGCCCAGAACGCCGGTAATGCTTCCTTTGCCGGAGGGTGTTTTGCCGGTGGCAAAATCAGCAAAACCGCTGGTGCGAACCAGAACTTCAGCGTTGCCGCAGTTTTGCAGGGTGCGGTTGAGGCTGGTTTGTGAAATAGCATCGGCCCATACCTGTGCAGTATCTGCTTTAGTAAACTGTACGCCTTCCAGGGTAACCAGGGTATTTACCAGGCTTTGGTTTAACTGTGAAATACCCACTACTTTAGGCGCCGGCGGATCGCCCAGGAAACCGCGCACAATGTTGTTGCGCTCCTGGTTTTCCGTCAGACCAAAATCGGTAGGCTGACCGTTTTCTACCAACACGCCACCAATCAACTGAATGAGGTTGTTGTAATCGGTCAGCATCAGGCCTTTGCACTTGATGTAAATTTTACGACCCACAGGGTAGCGGTTATACAGGAAACCGTTGCTGAATTTCACCTCAATACCGCCGGTGGAATCCTGAATTACAATGGATTTATAGTAATTGCCACTGCGGTCGTCCATTACCACGGTGCCGCCAATCACCAGATCTTCGGTAAGGAGGTCGAACCCGCCATTTACTTCGTGATAGCTTTTGAGCTGTTGAATGGTGGTATTAACGGGGATATCCTGCCCATCGCCGCCAACCGGCGGTTGATCAAATTCGGTTTTAACACAGGCGGTAATGGAGATCGCCAAAATCGCCATGGTGAGCAGGCTGAATGCGAGGTTTTTTTGCTGTTGAAAAAACATATGTTGAATGTGGGGAATTGATGTAATGTGGGAAATGGGTTAATGTGGTTAATGGGGGGAATTAAATGCGTACGGTTAGGGACACAAAATAATTGAGTCCGGGGGCGTACTGCACTTCGTAGGTATAGAGACGTTGATCACTGAATTCGCGGCCGAAGGCGAAGAGGTACGCTTCGCGGCCGGAGGTAATGATGTTTCTGTTGTCGAGAAGGTTGTTTACACCCACGTTAAGATACAGGAAAACCTTGTTGATTTTCCAGCTTTTTCCGCCAAAGAAGTCGAGCGTGTAGGCTGCCGGGGCTTTGCGCTGGTCGACGATGGTGTTCCAGATGGGCGAGCCGGGGTCTTGTCCGAGTACGGATTCGGCGCGGCGGCGTGTTGGATCGAAGTTGAACCAGAAATTATCCGCCCAGTTGAAGCTGAGGGAGGCAAACCAGAAGCGTTTTCCTTCGTATTTGATGCCCAGCGATGCCGCTGTTTGCGGGGTGCGGGGCACTAGGAAGTTTTTCTGATACACCGTAATGCTGTCTAAACCCACCTGACCGGTGTTGTCTGCTGATTGGTAGAGCAGGGGGCGTGAGGTGTAGTGGTAGTACCCGGCATTGCCGGCGCCCGTGAGCACAATGGAAGGAATGGGTTTCCACTCAAAAGCGCCTTCTAGGCCCATGTGCTCACGGTCTACGCCCGTGCGCACCACGGTGCTGAATTCGCCGAGCAGTTGCGCGAAGAACAGGTTGCTTTCCACTTCATTTTGGAAACGGGTGATATAACCGGTCACGCGTGCACGCAGTCTGGGCGCGCGGTGCATGATGCCGCCTTCCACACTCTGAACATTGTACGGATCCACGCCCGGAACCACATCCGCCCGGTTGCGCGGGGAGAGATAGATGTCGCGGAACTGTGGCGGCTTGGTGCCAACATAGCCGTTGACATACAGGTAGTTACGGCCATTGGCTTTGTACGTGATGCCGCCTTTGGCGCCATAGGTGTAGAACGATTGTTTGGGGGAATCGCCCAGTGAGTTTTCTGCGAAACGGCCATTTTGCATGTAGCCGGTGCGCCAGAACTGGTTGACGCCAACTTCTGCGCCGAAGAAATACTGGAATTTGCGCAAATCGGTCGTGATCTGGAACCAGGTATTGCCGCTGCGGATGTTTTCGTCGTAATTATACCCGAATACTTCGCCTTCGCGCACCACGTTATTCGGGTTCAACAGGTCGTTTTGTTCCTTGGAGGGATCGCCAGGGTAGTCCTGGGACGCAAAACGGTTGATGTCCAGCCAGTAATCACCGCCGAGCAGGTCGTCTACCACCTTGAAGTTTTCACCGGTGTACCAACGATAGCTGGCGCCGGCGTTCAGTTTGGCGCGGATGTTGAGCTGCTGGTTCAGCAGAGCGTTGAAGCCCAGCTCCCGACTGTCGGCGCGCTGATCTTCCACGATGTATTGAGAGCGATTACCGGTTACGGTATTGCCGGCAATGCCGTCGGCATTCTGCACGGTGTAACGGTTGCGCCTGTTTTCGTCGTAGAAACGGTGCCAGTCGAGTTGGCGCAGGCTTTCGTTGTTGCGAAGCGTTTCGGCCCATTCGGCGGCCATCACGGGGTCGAGAATAGCGGAAGGCAAACGACGGTTGTAGTCGGCTGCCGGGTTGGTCACATCGTTCCATTCCAGGCGGGTGTCGCCGCGTTTTCCGGCTTGTCCGAGTACCGACACCATGACATTGGTGCCCGCATTGGGCGTCCAGTCGTAGCGCAGAATACCGATGGGCTGGTTGGCGTGCCCTACGGCTGCATTGCGTTTTTCTCCGTTTTGGTAGCCCCAGTTGGGGTTGTATCGGTGGGTGCCGGCCAGATCGAACATTTCCTCGAAGGAGTCGGCCACCTTTCCGCGTTTGTTTGGTGCGCCCAGGAATGTGGCATTCAGGGCGTGTTTGCGGTTGATTTTTTTATCAACAGAAAGGAAGTAAGAGTAACCGTCGAAGAACGTGCCCTGGAAGTATCCTTCCTGGCCCCATCGGCGGCTGCCGGAGGCGGTCACGGCCCAACCGCCGGGCATAAGGCCGGTGCTCATGGTGAGCATCACGCGGTCGGTGTAAGTTCGGTTGGATTGTGCGTAGGACGCACGGATTTGTTTGCGCTGAATGGAGGCGCGGGTATCCAGGCGGGTGGCTCCGCCGATTTCGGCGAAGCTGAATTCAGCAGGCGCAAGGCCCACGCTGCTTTCGCGGTAGCGAAGCACGTCGTTCAGGCCGCCGATTTCTCCGAAAAAGGCGGTGCCGGTTTCGGGGTCGTTGATGTTTACGCCGTTGAGGAAGAGCGGGAAGTGCTCTGCATCGTAACCGCGTTCACGGAAACGGAAATTGCCCCAACCGAATCCGGATACCTGTTGATAGATATCCCGACTGGCATTGAGCAGGTTGGCCACCTCGCCGGAGCCTTCCGTTTCTGCCTCCGCCTCTTCGAGTGTGATCAACGGAATGTCGGTGATAGTAGGCGTGGAATTGGGTACGTTTTGGTCTTTACGCATCAGAAAGTCCATGCGGACCTCTTCATTGGCGCGGGCGCTGATGCGGATTTCCTGCGGCAAATAGCCATTGGAAGTAGCCACCAGGGTGTACTGACCCGGAGGCACGTTTTCAATCACATAAGCGCCATCGGAGGCTGTTGCGGCCAGTTGCCCGGCGCCGGAGACCACTACAGAGGCATCAACGAGTGGCAGGAAGTTTTCTACATCGCGCACAAAACCTACTAATTTGGCATTTTGTGCCTGCAGAACGGAAGCCAGCAAGAAAAGAGTGGAAAAAGAGAGGATTTTTTGAATCATCCAGAGAAACAGTGAACAATGAAAAAAAGGGTGAACGTTCTGACGACAACGAGAGGGACAAGATTATGGACAAAAACATTCACATTTTTGGTGAAAAAACACCGGCCTTTTCCAAGACCACGGGGGAAAATGGAAAAGGCCGTCAAAGGTAGCGCTCTCTATGTGAACTTAGGGTTATTTTTATGTAAAACGGTTACCCAATTTTCTGCCCTTTCATGGCTTCCTGGATGTTGTAGTCCAGGGCGCGGTGGGCCAATGGGGCGGTGTAGGCGTTGAGATCTTCCATGGCGGCGAGGATGGCATCTTTATCATTGCCGGCTTCCAGGTTGCGCAGAATGTCCAGGAGTTGCCGTGTTTCGGCTTTTTCGGTTTCGGATAAAATGGCGGCGTTTTGCACCAGGAATTTATCGCCGGAAAGCAGGATGTTGTTGGCTTCGTTGCGCGCTTCGAGCAGGCCTCGGGCGGTCATGTCTTCCTGTGCGTGCTGGATGCTGTCAATGAGCATCAGGGCCATTTCTTCCTCTGTAATGCCGTAGGTAGGCCGGATTTCAACAGAGGTTTCGAGGTTGAAGCGCAGTTCGCGTGCGCGCACCGTGAGGATGCCGTCGGCATTAAGGATGAACTGGATGTCAATTTTGGGCAAACCGGCGGGCATGGGTGGTATGCCCTTCAGAATGAATTCACCCAGTTTGCGGTTGTGCTCTACCAGGTCGCGTTCGCCCTGGAAAACGCTGATCTTGAGGTTTTTCTGTCCGTCCACGCTGGTGGTGTACTGTCTGCCGGCCTTGGAGGGAATTTTGGTGTTGCGCGGGATGATGGCATCCATGAGTCCGCCTACCGTTTCAATGCCCAGCGAAAGCGGTGTGACGTCGAGCAGGAGGATGTCCTGTTGGTTGCCGGCCAGGATATCGGCCTGAATGGCGGCTCCCAGGGCAACAATTTCATCCGGATTGAGCTCATCAAAAACCGGCCGTCCGAAAAATTCGGCTACGCGTTGTTTTACCAAAGGTACCCGGGTGCTGCCGCCTACCATTACTACCTGACTGATCTTGTCGGTGGCAATTTTGGCATCTTTCAGTACATTTTTGCAACATTCCAGGGTGCGCTGCACGAGGGGTTCGATCTGGGCCTCGAACTCGGACCTGCTGATGGAAACCTTGCCTTGAGGCAATTGTCCTTCAAATGTATCAGAACCTGAAAGCGCTTTTTTGGCTTTTTCAGCCAGCAGGCGCAAGTCCTGAGCGAAATTGGGGTCGGCACTCAGCGCTTCCCGACCGAGGCCGAGTTGCTGTAAAAAATGATCTGCGATGGCGCGGTCAAAGTCGTCGCCGCCCAGAAAGGTATCGCCATTGGTGGCCAGCACTTCGTAGATGCCGTCCTGAATTTGCAGTATGGAAATATCGAAAGTGCCTCCGCCGAGGTCGTACACGGCCACGGCGCCTTCCACCTGCTGCGGGGCAGCCAGGGCGGCGGCGGTTGGTTCGTTCACTATGCGCAGCACATCCAGTCCGGCAAGTTTGCCGGCATCGCGGGTGGCCTGGCGCTGGTTGTCGTTGAAATAGGCCGGAACGGTAATGACGGCCTTTTCCACGGGCTGTCCGAGGTCGGATTCGGCGCGTTCCTTGAGGTTTTTGAGTATCAGGGCGCTGAGTTCCACCGGACTGTAAAAGCGGTCTTTGACGCGGATTTTAACCAGAGATTCGGTGTCGTCGTCAATGATCTGGTAGCCGAAGAACTCGCTGTGCTCCCGCACGTCATTGTAGGATTTTCCCATCAGACGTTTTACGGAAAAGATGGTGTGCGCCGGATCGGAGATGAGTTTTTCTTTGGCCGGGTTTCCCACCAAAATGGTTCCGTTATCGGCAAAATGCACCACGCTTGGCACGAGGGTGTGCTTGCCCGTGGCATCGTGGATACATACCGGCTGACCGTCTTTGATATAGGCCACCAGGCTATTGGTGGTGCCCAGGTCGATGCCAACGATCAGCGGTTTGGATTGCTCGATGGATCCGTCTTTAAGATTGATGGAGAGAGTTGCCATGTTGTGGATAAAAGGGACGCAAATGTACGGCGTGAGGTTTTAGGGATGGAAAGTTATCGGGAGAACAGCAGGGCGGCGTATTTGTTTTTTGGGATGCCGCGGATCTTTGCTTGGGATGACGCGGTTTTTTGGAACACGGATGACACGGGTGACGCGGATTTTTGCTTGGGATGACGCGGATGTTTTTTTTGGAACACGGATGACACGGATGACGCGGATTTTTGCTTGGGATGACGCGGATGTTTTTTTTGGAACACGGATGACACGGATGACGCGGATTTTTGCTTGGGATGACGCGGATGTTTGCTTGGGATGACGCGGATGTTTTTTTGGAACACGGATGACACGAGAGTGTTCAGAAAACTGTGTCAATCAAATCTTTTGAATTCAGTGATTCTGTTGTTAAAATGAATTTCGAGTTGCAAATAGATACTATTC
>JADZFI010000256.1 GCA_020850025.1 Saprospiraceae bacterium | reverse complement strand
TCCTCCGTAAAGTAGGTTGGACTGCTAGTCTTTGATTTTTTCATCCGACAAAAAAACTGTTTTGTAAACCAACCAATTCAAAAGATTTTGATTGACACAGTTTTCTGAACACTCTCGGCTTGGCGCTACTTTGACTAATCAATTTCTGCGCACACTATATTTCTGAAGCCCTTCAAACGCTCTACCCACCAAAACACCAAAACACCAAAACACCAACCCACTAAAACACTAAAACACCAAAACACCAAAACACCAACCCACCAAAACACTCAAACACTTGATATGAAAAACGTTCTCTCTTGCGTTCAGCCCACCGGCGATCTCCATTTAGGCAACTATTTCGGAGCGGTGCAGAATTGGGTACGCATTCAGGAAGGCTATAAATGCTACTATGGCGTGGTGGATTACCATTCCCAGACCATGCCCTATAACCCCGTGCAGCTGAGAGAGAATACCTGGAAAATGGTTTTCTACCTGTTGGCCTGTGGCATCAAGCCGGAAAACCTTTTCATACAGAGTCAGATTCCGGAGCATGTGGAGCTGGCATGGATCCTGAGCTGTACCACATCCTATGGCGAACTGACGCGCATGACGCAGTTCAAAGACAAAACTGAACAGCTGCGCGAAACCGATAAGGAGGCATTCGTAAGCCTGGGCCTGTTCGCCTATCCGGTGCTGCAAGCCGCAGATATCCTGATCTACCACGCCGATTATGTGCCGGTAGGTAAAGACCAGGAGCAACACCTGGAGTTGTCGCGCAACATTGCCCAGCGGTTTAACCACCAGTTCGGGAAGGAGTACTTTGTGCATCCGGAGCCGCTGTTCACTGAAACGCCCAAAATCCTCTCTCCAGCCGATCCAACCCGGAAAATGAGCAAAAGCCTGGGCGAAAAACACTACATCAACCTCTTCGGTGAGGAAGATCGTATTCGCAAGCAAATCAAATCGGCCGTAACCGACACCGGCGAAACCGCTGCCGGCGAAATGAGCGCCGGGGTGAAAAACCTGTTCGAACTCCTGCGCGCCTGCAACAGCATGGAAGCCCATAGCGCGCTCATGGCCGACTACAATGCCGGCGCCCTGCGTTACAGCGACCTCAAAGAAGCCGTTGCCAACGCCGTGGTAGGACTGGTGAACCCCTTCCGCGAACGTCTGGCCGAACTCCAGGCCGACAAGAAAAATGTGAAGGCCCAAATTCAGGCCTCCAGCGCCGAAATCCGCAAACGCGCCCAGCAAACGCTGAAAGAGGTGCGGGAAATCACGGGGCTCACTGCTGGACGGTAGACGGCCTTGGGTCCGGTGCTATGCCAAGCCCCTCTTGTGTAGGCCCCGATTCTCGGGGTGACAACTCAGGAGGGGCTTGGCATAGTGCCAGCCCCAAGGCCGTCCACCATCCACCGTCCAAATAAAAAAAAGCCCACCGGAAAATCCGGCGGGCTTTTTTTTATTCGAACAGTGGATGGCTGGCAATTATTGCTCTTTCTTGCAAGCAGCAGCAGATTTGCCGGCGCAGCAAGCTTTTCCTTCTTTGGCAGCGCCGCCTGCGCAAGCCTTGGCTTCGCTGGCAGAGCAGGATTTTTTCACCATGCCTTGAGAAGCAGCACCTGCAGTAGCAGACTTAGGAGCAGCATTCACGAAAGTGTTGGAAGCTTCGTCGTACTGAACGCTTACGAATTTAACGTTGCCCTGAGCATCAGCTTCTTTGCGAACGTATGAAACGGAGCCATCATCAGACAGGCGCTTTTCGATAGAAGCGTCGGCAGAAGCAGCTTTAGCAGCTTTGTTGGTGCAGCAGGATTTACCTGCAGAGGCAGAAGCACCCTGGCACTGAGCATTTGCAGATACAATGCCTACGGCGAGGAAGAATGCGAAGAAGAAAATCGCTTTTTTCATGAGTAAAAGGTTAAGACTTTTGAATGTGAATCTGTTGTAGTGACGTATTTCGGTTCAAAAGTAATGCCTTAATCCGTTAAAATATTGATTTTTTGAAAATCTTAACATAAAAGATGGTCAAAACGACTCGAAAAACAAGAGGCTTAAAACATTGAATAAATTATCTCAACTTATTGAGTAAATTTGCTCAGTATATTGAGTAAACGAGAATTTCACACACAAAAGCCTTGTTTTCAGTCAGTTATACAGGATGCGAAAATCGTTGGGTATCCTGTATCCTGTTCGTTTCACCATGAAAAACACCCCTTTTCTCCTCGTTATAGCCGCTTTTCTGCTCGGAGGCTGGCTGAGCTGGCGTTACCTGACTTCACAGGGCGCCAAGCCCGTGGAAGACTCCACCGTGCTGCTGGAAAAAATACAGGCGGTAGCCAAGTTGAGCACCGTGGAAGGCACCTTCTCGGAAATTTACAACTACTCCGAGTACCAGGGGTATTTCACCTTTTTCTGGGATAAAAAAGTGCTGGTGCGTGTGCGCGCCACCGTGTCTGCCGGCTACGACCTGGAAAAACTCAACATCACCGCCGATGCCGCCACCAAAACCATTCGAATGAGTGGCCTGCCCAAACCGCAAATCCTGAGCATAGACCACAACCTCGATTACTACGATATCTCGGAAGGGCTGTTCTCCTCTTTTTCTCCTGAAGATTACACCCGCATCAACCAGCGCGCCAAAGACCTCATCCGCGATAGTGCCCTGCGCAGCAACCTCCTGACAGAAGCCGATAAACAAGGCGCCAAAATGCTGGACCTCATGCGTTTTATGATTGAAGGCGCCGGCTGGAAACTTGAAGTGGCAGGACAGCAGGAAGAAGAAGTGCGTCCGGGCGCCTACGGCGAAAATTTTAACGCACTTTAAAACAAAATTTGCCGCTCGGAGCCCAAAAGCCGAAATCCAAACATGCTCTAATCAAAAACCCCTACATTTGGGTCGTCCTAAAACGATATCAATTTGAATGGTCATGAAAAAAAGCTTTTTTGCGCTCTTTTTGATGTTAAGCGCCGCATTTTATGCTCAGGCACAAAAGGTTGAGTCGGCTCCTGCTGCAGCGCCTGCAGCGGTAGCTTCCGGTGTAAATGATGTAGAAGTGCGCAAGGCCACCGATGCGCTTGCCGCAATATATTCCCTGACGGCCGACCAGGCCAAACAAATGTACACGGTGCAGTTGCGCAAGGCAAAAAACCTCGCCCAGATTGAGTCGCTCAAAAACTCCGATCCGGCCTTGTATTATGCCAAGGTGCAAAACGTGCAAAAAAGTACCCTTTCCGGCATTCGCAGAATCCTGAACAACAAAGAGCAGGTAGATCTGTACCAGAAAACACAGGGCGAAATCAGGGTGGCGCGCAATAAATTGCAAAAGGAAATGACGGCAAAAAAGGCCTCTCAACAGGAAATCACTGCCGCTCTGACGGGCATTTACGCCGAATAAACACATCGCAGTTCAACCGATAATACCTTCCTGCCATGTTGATTTTTGCGGTGCGGCTAATTTTGGAGGATAAAGGAAAACTGCTTTTCCTGCGTCAAACCAAACGAAACGGAGGCCGATATACCCTCATTGGAGGAAACGTTGAGGAACAGGAATTTGCCCGCGAAGCCCTGGCCCGCGAAGCCAAAGAAGAGGCATCCGTTCATGTGGAACCGGAGGATCTGGTGCTGGTGCACACCCTCCACCGCCACAAGCTGCAGAAAAACGAAACCCTGCTGGTCCTGTACTTCAAAGCTACCCGGTTTGCCGGCGAGCCGGAATCCATGGAAACCAAAAAATTCAAGGACGTAGCCTGGTTTTCTCCCGATGAACTGCCCGATGAGGTGTCAAAACCCACCCGCCATGTATTGCGCTGTATCCAGGACGGAGAAATCTACTCCGAATTCCCGGCACGAAGCAAAGTGGTAGCCTTCTGGGAACAACTCGGCAAAGAATGGGGCGGCTATTTGTAACTGATTTCGCACGCCGGGGCGTATAGTTGCCGTACCGGTACGTTAAAATAGACGCATTCCCGACATTTGTCAACTATGGCCGCTGCTGCCATTGCCAGTCCCGTTTTTTTGTTTATTTTTGTGCCGCTTTTAATCCCTAATCCTGAAGCATAAGATTGCACCGATTACATTCAGAAACCGATTTATCCCATGAGGAGGACTATGCAATTGCATGTGGCGCATTGCGCCCAACCATTGCCCTTATACGGGGCTCCCTCCGTTCCAACATCATGTATTGGTAAAGAATGGTTCTGCCAGGCCCGGCGCCTCCGCAGCGTTTTCTGACTATTTCGCCTGTGTGCTTCGCATACGGGCTTCCCGGCTTCTGAACAACAAGATTTAACCCTTCGAAAAACCACTCCCAAATTCTGGTTCAGATGTCTTATGCTTCATAGGCGAGAACCCCGGTCCTGAAAAGTCAGGGCCGGGACTTTTTTTTACTGTGATTTACTGTGATTTATGTGATGAGCATGATTGATTTCACTGATTTTTGCTGAAGCTGTTCCCCAAACCAAGCGGAGCAAGGTTGTCCAGAAGCTTTCGGTTGGTCAACTAGAAGCGAAACATGGGCGGCCCTTCTTTTTCCAATCCCAAATCCAGAAGACAGGTTTAGGATTGGGTAGGAGCAGAAAGCACAGCCGAACGCCAACTCAAACACTCAAACACATAAGCACTCAAACACTTACCTTTGCCCTTCAATCTTTTACAAACCGTTCCGGTTCGCCGGAACACCCGTCCGTTGTATGGCCGGGCTAAAACTTTTCTCTTTTATGATTAACATCACATTCCCCGACGGCAACGTTCGTCAGTTTGCTGCCGGGACCACCGCGCTCGACGTGGCCAAAAGCATCAGCGAGGGCCTGGCCCGCGTGGTACTGTCGGCCAGCGTAAACGGCGAGGTACGCGACCTTCTTCGTCCCATTGATTCGGACTGCACCATTCAGTTCCATAAATGGGAAGACAAGGAGGGCAAACAAACCTTTTGGCACTCTTCCGCACACCTCCTGGCCGAAGCCATCGAGGCGCTGCACCCGGGTACCAAATTCGGCATCGGGCCGGCCATTGAAAACGGATTTTATTACGACATCGACACCGGCGACAAGCCGCTGACCTTTGCCGATTTGCCCGCCATTGAGCAAAAAATGCTCGAACTGGCCCGCCAGAAAAGCGAATACAAGCGCAGCGAAGTCTCCAAAGCAGATGCGATCCAGTATTTCACGGAAAAAAACGATCCCTACAAACTGGAGCTAATCGACGGACTGCAGGACGGGCAGATCACTTTTTACCAGCAGGGTAATTTCACGGATCTCTGCAAAGGCCCGCACATCCCAAGCACCGAACCAATCAAGGCGGTGAAGATCCTCAACCTCGCCGGCGCCTACTGGCGTGGCGATGAGAAACGCCAGCAGCTCACCCGCGTGTACGCCATCACTTTCCCCAAGCAAAAGGAACTCGAAGAGTACCTCACGCTGCTGGAAGAGGCCAAAAAACGCGACCACCGCAAACTCGGTCAGGAACTGGAACTGTTCATGTTCTCCGACAAAGTGGGTTCCGGCCTGCCGCTCTGGCTGCCCAAAGGCACCGCCGTGCGCCAGCGCCTGGAAGATTTTTTGAAAAAAGAACAACTCAAACGCGGCTACCAGCCGGTAATTACGCCGCATATCGGCTCCAAAAAGCTGTATGTGACCAGCGGACACTGGGAAAAATACGGAAAAGACTCTTTCCAGCCCATCATGACGCCGCAGGAAGGCGAAGAATTCCTGCTCAAGCCCATGAACTGCCCGCACCACTGCGAAATCTACGGCCACCGTCCGCGCTCCTACCGGGAGTTGCCGGTGCGTATTGCAGAATTCGGCACGGTGTATCGTTATGAAATGTCGGGCGAATTGCACGGCCTCACCCGTGTGCGCGGCTTCACGCAGGACGATGCGCACCTGTTCTGCACCGAAGACCAGCTCAAGGAGGAATTCCTGGGCGTGCTGGAACTGACGCGCTACGTGCTGCAAAAGCTTGGTTTTGAACAATTCACCGCCCAGATCAGTCTGCGCGATCCGGAGAACAAGACCAAGTACATCGGTACGGAAGAAAACTGGCGCAAAGCCGAGCAGGCCATCATTGATGCGGCTGCCGAGGTGGGCTTGCCCACCATCACCGAACTCGGTGAAGCGGCCTTCTACGGTCCCAAGCTCGATTTCATGGTGAAAGACGCGCTGGGTCGCTCCTGGCAGCTGGGCACCATTCAGGTAGACTACAACCTGCCCGAGCGTTTCAACCTCACCTACATTGGCGCCGACAACGCCGAGCACCGTCCGGTGATGATTCACCGGGCGCCATTTGGCTCCATGGAGCGCTTCATGGGTGTGTTGATTGAAAACTGCGCCGGCAAATTTCCACTCTGGCTCACACCGGAGCAGTTTGCCATACTGCCGGTGTCTGACAAGTTTGTGGAGTACGCCTACCAGGTAAAACAAGCGCTGGAAGCACAAGACCTGCGCGGCGTGGTAGACGACCGCAACGAAACCATTGGCCGCAAGATCCGCGACAACGAGTTGAAGCGTATTCCGTTCCTGCTCATCGTAGGTGAAAAGGAAATGGAGGCCGGCACCGTCAGCGTCCGCAAACAAGGCGAAGGCGACCAGGGTGCGCTCAGCATCAACGAGTTTGCCGCCCAGGTGAATGCGATGTTGTAGACGGTGGACGGTAGACGATGGACGGCCTACGGTTGACGATAGAACGATACGGCGCGAAGGGAGAGATCCTTTCGCGCCGTTGTAATTGTGCGTAATTTGGGCTAACGATGTTTAGGGGCGATGCACCGGGATACAATTTTTGCCCTCCTCAAGCGCCGGGAATAGGCCTCGCAAGAGGCCCAACCTGCCTCAATCTTGTAGCCCCATGCTCAGCGAGGGATATGGAAAACACCAAGCAGGCCGAAATATAGCCCTCCCACTATTCCAGACGCAACACCCCGGGGCATCGCCCCTCAACATTGGTAGCCCAGGCAGCAGGACGAAATCCGAATGCCGCATCGCGGCACAACTCTGGTCCTGATAAGGTTCCGTGGTGTATTTCGTGTTGACAAGGTGAATGGCCCATCTTGAAATTGCAACACGACTTGCTGGTGCGATTGTTTGCCTCGGAAATCCAGAAACGCAAAAACGTTTATTTTCAGCTGTCCTCGTCTGCTCGGCTGGAGTGGATTTCTAATGCGCTTCGTTCTGACCCGCGCCTACGCAATCGAATGGCAGGCGCCATCATTGGACACTTTACCCTGGAGGAGGTTCAAACCTACGAAGCCAACGAGGCGGAATATTCCAGACGCTTGGTGAATATGATTATTCAAAGGTTGCAGTCTGTAGATTATGAGGGAGAGCAGAAGGTGTGATTCATGGTTATATTTTCAGCCTCGCCCGGTCAGCCTCACCTCAATAGCAACGCGGTGGCAATGTGTCACTAACCAGACACCTCCCTCCACCCCCGAACCATATACTCCGTCCGGTACTGCGTATCCTGGCCTCCGTAAATCAGGTTTTTGC
>JADZFI010000255.1 GCA_020850025.1 Saprospiraceae bacterium | reverse complement strand
CGCCGTGCCTTTCGCCTTACTCTTTGTCAATTACAGCGCAGAACATTACATATGGCTCTCTTTGGGCGCCGCCAGTGCTGTTTTCTGGATTTGGCTCGGCCGGAAGCAATCCAATGAAATCGGTCAGCAGCGCATAGGGTTGATCCAGAGCCTCATCCCGGCATTGCTTTGGATTGCGCTTTCCCTGTACATGCTTTTTTTTGAAGAGCCCGTGAATTGGGGGCTCGTTCTGCCGTTTCATGCATGCTACTTCATCAATCTTCTGTTGCCATTCATGCTGTGGCAGCGGTCTTTTTTCCTGTTTGAGATTACCTATTTCATGGTGATGGGGGGCTGCGCTCAGGCACTTATTACCCCTGATTTGCATCACTCATTCCCCCATTATATCAATTTTCGCTACTTTGTTATCCATATGGGCCTGGTGCAGAGCATTCTCTATGCCATTTTTGTGTACCGTTTCCGCCCTAACTGGCAAAGTTTTGGACGCGCATTTTTGTGGACCAATGTCTACTTCGTATTCGTCCTGGGGGTAAACTACTTGTTGGGGACCAATTTCATGTACCTCAACAAAAAGCCCACTAACCCCACCTTACTTGATTTATTTGGTGAATGGCCCTGGTACATCATAGGTGGAGAGGTTCTGTGTCTGATCATGTTTACTCTGGTCATGCTGCCGTTTACAGGAATGTCACGGCTAAGCCGTTCGAAGGATACGGCTACGCCATATTGAGGTTTTACGGCTACGCCGTATTTTTTTTTGACAAGGAGTCAGGAAAAAATGACACCGCTGCACGCTGCGGTCCCCCTACCTTTGCGGTCGTTATTCAAGTTTGACCGCTTCGCGGTCGGTGAGGCAGGCAGCCTTAACCGCCTGCCTCACCAAAACACCAAAACACCAAAACACACACCCATGCTTCGTCGCCCACGCCGTAACCGTCAGTCTGCCGCCATTCGCGGAATGGTCACAGAAACCCATCTGAGTACAGAACACCTTATTTTTCCGCTGTTCGTACTTGATGGGAGAAATATCCGCTCTGAGATTCATTCCCTGCCGGGTATTTACCGCTTCTCTCCGGAAAATCTCTTGCAGGAGATCGAATCCTGCATGAATCTGGGGCTCACCAATTTCATTCTGTTCCCGGCCATTGCCGAGCATTTAAAGGACACAACGGCCAGCCATAGCTGGTCGGAGAAGAACTTTTACCTGCAGGTAGCCCGCGACATCAAAAAACGATTCCCGGAGTGCTGCCTGATCAGCGATGTGGCCATGGACCCCTATTCCAGCGACGGGCACGACGGACTGGTACGCGATGGCGAAATCGTGAACGACGATACCCTGCCCATCCTCGCGCGCATGTCGCTCGCACAGGCAGAAGCCGGCTTCGATATGCTCGGCCCTTCGGATATGATGGATGGTCGTGTGGGCTATATCCGGGAGGCGCTGGACGAGCAAGGGTTCACCAAAACAGGTATCCTGGCTTATACCGCAAAATATGCCAGTGCCATGTACGGCCCTTTCCGGGATGCCCTGGATTCTGCGCCTAAAAGCGGCGATAAAAAGAGTTATCAGATGAATCCGGCTAACAAACGCGAGGCACTCATTGAAGCTGAGCTGGATACCATGGAAGGTGCCGACATGCTCATGGTCAAGCCTGCCCTGCATTATCTGGATGTCATTCATTTGTTGAAAGAAAACACGGATCTTCCGGTAGCGGCTTACCATGTGAGCGGAGAATGTGCCATGCTGCGTGCGGCCTGCAACAACGGCTGGCTCGATTTTGAACGCGCCATGCCGGAAACCCTGCTCAGCATCCGCCGGGCCGGTGCGGATGTCATCCTGACCTATTTTGCCAAAGAATGGGCGCAGCGTTTCGGGGCAAAGCAGATGTAAGAAAATATCTTGCAACCAGTAACTTTGCCTCACTGAAAACAAACAACAAACAACATAGCCAGAAACTATCCCATGAAAAAACATAACTTTTCTGCCGGACCGGCCATTCTTCCCGCTTCCGTCCTGAAAGAAGCCGGCAAAGCTGCCGTGAATTACCAGGGCTCAGGCCTTAGTTTGATGGAAATTTCCCACCGGGGGCCGGAGTTCACCGCCATCATGGAGGAGGCCAACGCCCTGATGCGCGAACTCATCGGATTGCCGGAAGGATATCATGTTTTGTGGCTGACCGGCGGCGCCAGCACGCAATTCTTCATGGCGCCCATGAATTTGTTGAATGAGAATGAACCCGCTCAATATGTGGACACCGGGGTGTGGGCCAACAAGGCCATTAAAGAGGCTAAAGCTTTTGGCCATGTAGACGTGGTGGCCTCTTCAGAGGGCCAGAATTACACCTTTATTCCAAAGGATTATAAGATCTCGAAGAAGGCTAAATACCTGCACATTACCAGCAATAACACCATTTATGGCACCCAACTGAGAAAATTCCCCAAATCGCCCATCCCATTGGTTTGCGATATGTCGTCCGATTTTCTCAGTCGCCCGTTTAATCCGGAGTCCTTCGGATTGATCTATGCCGGGGCGCAGAAAAACCTGGGGCCTGCCGGTACCACTGTGGTCATTGTGCGGGAAGATATGCTGGGCACGGTTAATCGGCACCTGCCTTCCATGCTGGACTACCGGACCTTTGTGAAAGAAAATTCCCTGTACAATACCCCGCCGGTTTTCCCCATCTACGTGAGCATGCTCACCCTGCGATGGATCAAAAAAAGCGGCGGACTCAAAGCCATGAAGCGCAAAAACAAGGCAAAAGCCCTGTTGCTGTACGATGAAATTGACCGCAATCCGCTGTTCCGTGGCACCGTAGCGCCGGAAGACCGCTCCTACATGAACATCTGCTTTGTCATGAACGACGCCTATGCCTCCCTCGAGAAGGAATTCGCTCAGGTATGCGAAGAAAATGGCCTGGTGGGCCTCAAAGGCCACCGCTCCGTTGGTGGTTTCCGGGCCAGCACCTACAATGCGTTGCCTCAGAAAAGCGTCCAGGCATTGGTGGATGTCATGCGCGACTTCGCAAATCGCAAGTCATAAATCGCAAGTCGCAAGTCGCAAGTCGTACATCGCAAGTCATAAATCGCAAGTCGTCCCCTTTGTTTTTCCCAAAAAAAAGAACATTAAAAGGCCTGATCCACATTGATGGCGTGGCATTACCGGTTCGGGTGTCGCTCGATCTGGCAGGAGGGCATTATTATAGCCTGACCGCCCGGCGTATCACCCTGCGTTTGCCGGTTACGGCCACGGAGTCTATGATACGGGAATACCTGCATGTAGTACAGGAGTGGGTGAAAGATCAATTCGAGAAGCAGCCGGCCTACCGGGAGGCCTATTTTGGCAAACAATTCAGAAACGGAGAGCTGCTGACGGTGGGCGATCGGAAATATGTGCTTTCGCTGGCTTTTAAGGATCGGGTGACGAGTTCAGCCAGACTGGTGGGCGATGCCATTTGCCTGGAGTTGAATGAAAACCTGAACTCATGGCAGCGAACCAAAACGGTTAAAACCCTTCTTTCGCGGATTGTAGCCAAGGATTTTCAGACAGAAATTGCGCACCGGGTGATGGAAATGAATGCCAAAACCTTTCAGCAGCCCATCCGGAGCATTAATTTGAAATACAACCATTCCAATTGGGGGAGTTGTTCCAATGCCGGCAATGTCAATTTGTCTACCCGGCTGTTATTTGCCCCGCGTGAAGTGCAGGATTACGTTATTTTGCACGAGTTGGCGCACCTGATCGAGATGAATCATTCTGATCGCTTCTGGGCGCTGGTGGAACGCTATATGCCCAACTATCAGGAAGCGGAAAAATGGCTGAAAACGCACCGCTCTAAATGTGATTTCTAACCTATGGCTACCGAACCAATAAACAGGCCCGATATTCAAACATCTGCCGATATCCGGCTGCTGATTGATACTTTTTATGAAAAAGTGAAGGCCGACGAGGTCATTGGCTATATCTTCAACGATATCGCACAGGTGGATTGGGCGCACCATTTGCCCATCATGTATGCTTTTTGGGAGTTTCTACTGCTCGACACGCCCGATGCCTACCGTGGCAACCCGATCCAGAAGCATCTGGATCTGCACCAGAAAGTGCGCCTGAAAGCAGAGCACTTTTATCGCTGGCTTTTGTTGTTCCAATCTACAGTGGATGAGCTTTTTCAGGGCTCATCAGCCGATAATGCCAAATTCCGGGCGTATGCTATTTCCGAAACCTGGAAGCCGAAGTTTGACGGGCCGTTTGCAAAATAGTTTATTGAATTGGTGCAATCGGAGTGTTATCGGGTGGGGGGGGGGG
>JADZFI010000254.1 GCA_020850025.1 Saprospiraceae bacterium | reverse complement strand
TTGAAATAGTCGGAGGCCATTTGGCGCTTCTCCAGCGCTTTTCCACCGAAGATACCGGTGGTATTGGCCCATATTTCGCTCTGTCTGGTATTGAAATTGACGATCATGGCAAAACAGATCACCTCCACTACCAGGAACGTGACAAAGCCGCCGTTGCGAAGCAGGAGTTGAAGGAGTTTGCCCATTGTAAAAGATGAACGATGTTACGATGGCACGACAGAACGATTCCGGTTCCATCGCAACATCATTAGACGCTTTTGCGGTCGATCAGGAAAGAATACTGGTGCGAATTGCGCAAGGCCATTCCAGTACCACGTACTACGGCGCGAAGCGGGTCATCGGCAACCTGTACGTTGAGCTTGGTTTTTTGTTCCAGCCTTTTATCCAGACCGCGGAGCAAGGCGCCGCCGCCGGTGAGGTAAAGTCCGGTTTTGTAAATATCGGAAGCCAGCTCAGGCGGGGTCAGTTCAAGTGCGCGCAGTACGGCATCCTCAATTTTGCTGATGCTTTTATCCAGCGCATAAGCCACTTCCTGGTATCCGATTTTGATCTGTTTGGGAATGCCGGTCATAAGGTCGCGGCCATTCACAGCATAGTCTGCCGGAGGAACTTCCAGCTCATGCAAGGCGGAGCCAACGTTGATCTTGATCTGCTCTGCTGTGCGTTCGCCGATCAGGATATTGTGCTCACGCTTCATGTAGTTCATGATATCGTTGGTGAGCTCATCACCGGCGATACGGATACTTTGGTCGCAAACAATACCGGAAAGTGCAATAACGGCGATCTCTGTGGTGCCACCGCCGATGTCGATGATCATATTGCCAATCGGCTCTTCAATATTCAGGCCTATGCCGAGCGCTGCAGCCATGGGCTCATGGATCAGGTAGGTTTCCTTGCTGTCTACGTGGTCGGCAGAATCAAATACTGCGCGTTTTTCCACCTCGGTGATACCGCTGGGAATGCAGATCACCATTTTCAGGTGGCTGAACATATTGCGCCGGCGCCCAACCATTTTGATCATGCCCTGGATCATGGCTTCTGCAGCCTGGAAGTCGGCAATCACGCCATCCTTAAGGGGGCGAACGGTTTTGATGTTTTCATGGGTTTTTTCGTGCATTTGCATGGCACGGTGCCCAACAGCGATGGTTTGTTTGGTAGTGCGGTCCACAGCAACAATAGAAGGCTCGTCTACCACCACCTGATCATCCACCATGATGAGCGTATTTGCAGTACCGAGGTCAACGGCGAGTTCTTGCTTGAAGAAGTTGAAAAAGTTGAACAAAGTATGGGCTGTTTTATGTGTGAGTCGAAATCGGATTTGGAAAAAAAAGTGCGCAAAATTAAGCAGAATTTTGGGGTTTTTCTGGTTAAATATTGGTAACTGATTTTGAAAAAAAATACTATTCTACTATTACGGTCCAAAAGTCGCGTTCCTGAAGGTATCGCTGGGCCAGGTCTTGCAGCTCATTTGCTGAAATACTCCGCACTTTTTGCACCAATAATTCGAATTTTTCAGGGCTTTGGTTTTCTACAATCTGGTTTCGCACCATATCCGAGCTATTCAGAGGGCCATCCAATCCGTTGAGCAGCATACCCAGGATGTAGTTTCTTACCATGCTCAATTCTTCTTCCGGCACCGGTTTTTCGCGCAGTTTTTTCATTTCCGAAAATATGGCCCGTATGGCACTGGCAGTTTTGTCAGGGCTAACCTCGGTGGCAATGTACAGGCAGCCATCACTCAGGTAGGCATCGGCTGTGGAGTAGATGTTGTAGGTAAACCCTTTCTTTTCGCGGATATTGGTCATGAGGCGCGAGCCGAAGTAGCCGCCCAGCAGGGTATTGAGCACCACTATGCCGTTGAAATCAGGATGGTGCCGATCGAAAAGCCGACGTCCGATCTTGATGGCAGTTTGCAGGTTTCCGGGCAGGGCAACACGGACTTTTTGTCCGTTGGGGTGTGCTGCGAAATGTTGAAACGTTTTGCGTGCCGGAGGGGCAGACGCTTTGTGTTGGCCCAATTCCCGGTTGATCAAATCAAGTGTTGGCTTGTCAATACGGCCACTGGCAAAGAGCAGGCAATTTTGCGGGGTGTACCATTTTTGGTAAAAATCCAAAATATCTGCGCGCTGTATTGCCTGATAGTCTTCGGGCATGGAATTGTATCCATAGGGGTGCTGTTCTCCGAAAATGAGTTCAGTCACTTTTCGGTAGGCAACGGTTTCTCCTTTTTCCAGTTCCACCAATAGTTCCTGAATGCTGGTTCGCCTGAAAATTTCCAGCTCGTCCTCCGGAAACGAGGGTTGCAGCAGAATTTCTGCAAAAGTAGGAATGACCTCAGCCGCATACTTTTTTACAGAAAACAGGATGAAGCTGGAGGTATCAAGGTTGGTAGGAACGTTCAGAGAGGCTCCGTAATAATCCAGGTGTTCAGCCAGGGCTGCGCCCGATTTTTGGAGGGTGCCATCCCGGAGCAGGCGGGAGGTAGCGCGCGATGCAAGTCGCTTGTCCTCCTCCGGGCGTCCGGCGCGGAAAACAGCTTCGAGCTTTACAATTTCCTGCCCCGGGTAATCCAGTACATATACCGGGATGCCGTTGTCCAGATGCACCAATTCAGGTCGGGGAAGACTCAAATGGCTTACTTCGTGAATGAGCGGCGCGGCTTTGCGATTGAGCATGTAAGAATATCTGTTGGGGTAGGGGAATGGCCCTTGCACAGGGTAAAAGGGCTAAAGAGGCTGATAAAACGGGCAGGTGTTTTCGGTTTGGAGAGGCAAAGGTAATTTTTCCGGGTTTTTTCCACAATTTGTTAGTTTCTTTAAAAAAATAGCCAGGTAAATGGCGCTACTTTTGTGCCCGAAAAATCACCCTGGCCCCTAAAGCAAACAATACCCAATCATGAAATTTAGCGTATCCTCTTCCGAGCTGCTCAAACAAGTCCAGATTGCCAACGGCGCCATCGGCTCTAACCCGGTACTGCCTATCCTGGAGGATTTTCTGTTTAAAATTGAAGATAAGAAGCTGACCATTGCTGCAACCGACCTGGAAACCAGCATCAGCACCACCATTGAGGTGCTGGCTGACGATAATTTCTCAGTGGCAGTTCCAGCTAAAATATTGCTTGATACGCTGAAGGCATTGCCCCAGCAGCCCATTACTTTCACGGTAAATCCAGACAACTGGAACATTGAAATCACCTCGTCCTACGGCAAGTACAAACTTGCTGGCGAAAACGGAGAAGATTTCCCTAATATTCCGGAGCCGGACGGGGTGGATACGGTTAAGATCAACAGCAAATACCTGCTGGATGCGATCAATAACACGGTTTTCGCCACCTCTTCCGATGAATTGCGCCCGGCCATGACCGGCGTTTATTTTCAGGTGGAAAACGACAAGCTGACTTGTGTTGCCACCGATGCGCACAAATTGGTGAAATACAGCACCCACCATCTTGCCGGCGAGGTGAGCACCACCTTTATTGTACCTAAGAAGGCGCTCAACCTGCTAAAAAATGCACTTCCCGGCGGAGAGGCCGTTACCATTTCCTTCAATAAGGCCAATGCCTTTTTTGCCTTCGCCGGCATGAAACTGGTATGCAGACTCATTGATGCGCGTTATCCCGATTACAATGCGGTTATCCCGGTGGATAATCCAAACAATATGACCGCCAATCGCAGCGACTTCCAGAATTCGCTGAAGCGTATTGCTATTTACGCCAATAAGACCACCAACCAGGTGGTCTTTGAGTTGTCAGACAAGAGCCTCACGGTGAGCGCCCAGGACCTTGATTTCTCCAACGAAGCAACGGAGCAAATTCCCTGCAATTACGAGGGAGCGCCCATGAAGATTGCCTTCAACGCCCGTTTCCTGGCAGAAATGCTGGGTGTACTGGGGTCTGACGAGGTGCGCATGGAGTTCAGCAGCCCGAGCCGCGCAGGCATTCTCACTCCGGTAGAGGAGAATAACAACGATCACGACATCCTCATGCTGGTGATGCCGGTGATGCTGAACAGCTAAGCCAGGACATCAATCCCGTTTGGGTTTGTACTTCGCCATTTCCAGGAATTTTTGAGAATCCGTCATCCGGAACAGTTCCTGCATGGTGGTCTGTGGGTATCGCTTCATGTAGGCTTTGACGATGCGCAGGCCCACCCAGTTGCCGATCTCTCCCGGGGCCTCTTGGAATACTACCGGGGCATTGGGGCTGGGCGTAACCAGCTTCCGGATTTTGTCGAAGTCTGTGCTGTAAAGCAGCTTTTCGCTCAGCAAACGCGCCCAAACCTCGGCTTCGTTGGCGTAGCAGCCCTCCATTTGCGCGCGCGTGTAGCCCATTTTCAGGCTGTCCGGAACATCCGGAAGAAGGCAGTCTACAAGGTATAATTCCTTACCGTTGCTGAGCATGATGTCGAGCAAGCGCTGGCCGGAAGGGCCGTCTGAGCAATTTTGTGCCACAGCCTTGGCCAGCCGTACCGGGATGTATTCTTTATTAAACTGCCGACGCAAGAAATAGGGAAAAACATCCGGATCGTAGCCCGGGTAGGCTTCTCCCAGAAACAAATCCAGGCCAATCCCGCACAGGCTGTCGCCGGCAGTAAAGGCGTCGGTGGCATATTCAGAGATCATGGTTACCACCTGCGGCGTAGGTTTTTCCGGAAAATAGTATTTGTAATACCGGAACATCTGGGTCAGGTCCTTTTCCAGCCAGTCGAGATTCCCATACACCTGCTGAACAGTATCGTACAGGAATCGGATCTGTGAGGTGGAAAGAAAGGAGCCCAGCGCCTCGCGCGGGGTTTCATTGGGGTTGGATTGATCGTGTATGATCTCATTGCAAAACAACGGCATCATGGTGGGGTATTTACCCAACAACTGCTGCATGCCCTCCTGCAACCGCGTGGTGTCGAGTGCAAAAATATCCTGCTCAAAACGGTCCAGTTTGAAGTCTATTTTCACCCCGGAGATATCGGGGCGAGGAATGTCGTTATCGTTGGAGCAAGCTGAAAAAATGGAAAGAAAAACAGCTCCAGAAAGGAATAAACGAATGAGTCCGCTCAATGTCATGCTATATGAAAGGTTAAAATTGGAGGGCAAAGGTAGCAAACGAACCGTTGATGAACATGTTGTGTGTTGGGCCGCGATGCGGCTGCCCAACGTCGGTAGCCCCGATGCCGCATCGCGGCCCAACATTGGTAGAAACGCCAAGTACGGAGCCCATGCCGCATCGCGGCTCAACATCGGTAGAAACGCCAAGCGCGGAGCCCATGCCGCATCGCGGCTCAACATCGGTAGAAACGCCAAGTACGGAGCCGATGCCGCATCGCGGCCCAACATTGGTAGAAACGCCAAGCGCGGAGCCGATGCCGCATCGCGGCAAAACATCGGTAGAAACGCCAAGCGCGGAGCCGATGCCGCATCGCGGCCCAACATTGGTAGAAACGCCAAGCGCGGAGCCGATGCCGCATCGCGGCAAAACATGGGTAGCCCCCGATGCCGCATCCCGGCAAAACATCGGCAACGTCAATCCCAAAAATCGAATAAGAATAATTCGTCGTATTCAATCTCAGATTTACGCAGTATTTCTACATATTCATCCTTAAATAATCGCTTTTTATGGTGTTCATCCTGGTTTATGATGTACTTCGTCACTGCAGCCACTTGTGATTTGCTGTAAGAAAAAGCTCCGTATCCTTTCTGCCAGGCGAAATATTGAGGTGTAAGCTTGTTTGAGTTGATGTAAACATTAGAAGATCTTTTCACAATTTCTACAAGGTCAGAAAGGGCTTGAGTTGGCCTGAAGCCTATCAAAATATGTATATGATCTGGTTGAGAATTGATGCATAAAACCTTATGATCATGTTTTTGAATGATGCCGGTGATGTAGGCATGCAGTTTGTCGCGCCATGATTTTTGAATGAACGCTTTCCGGTGTTTTACCGCAAACACCAATTGAATGTGGATTTGTGTGTACGTGTTAGCCATTGGTTTGGAGAATTTAATGCAAATTACTGGTTATATTGTATAAATGCAAGGGCTACCGATGTTTTGCCGCGATGCGGCGCGGTGGGCGCGTTTGGGGGCCCGATTGTGGCTACCGACGTTTTGCCGCGATGCGGCGCGGGCTTCGCGTTTGGGGGGCCGATTGTGGCTACCGATGTTTTGCCGCGTTGCGGCGCGGTGGGCGCGTTTGGGGGGCGATTGTGGCTACCGATGTTTTTCCGCGATGCGGCGCGGTGGGCGCGTTTGGGGGCCCGATTGTGGCTACCGAGGTTTTGCCGCGATGCGGCGCGGGCTTCGCGTTTGGGGGGCGATTGTGGCTACCGATGTTTTGCCGCGATGCGGCGCGGGCTTCGTGCTTGGGGGGCGATTGTGGCTACCGATGTTTTGCCGCGATGCGGCGCGGGCTTCGTGCTTGGGGTTCCGATCGTGGCTACCGACGCTTTGCCGCATCGCGGCAAAAAAAACGGCTGCCCGTTTACAAAACGGACAGCCGGTAAAATTATCGAGATGCGAAGGGCCATTTAAATGACCATCAATGCCCCCAATGACCATCAATGAATCAAACGCCCATCAAACCTTATTTCAATCCAAACTCCTTGCGGATCTTGTTCAGGGCGCTTCCAGACTGTACCCACTCAATTTGCTGTTCGTTGTAGGAGTGGTTTACGTCGAAGGTTTCGGAGCTGCCGTCGGCGTGGTCGAGGCGGATTTTGAGCGGTTTGCCTGGGGCAAATGACTCGAATCCGAGGATGCTCACCTTGTCGTCCTGGCGCACTTTATCGTAGTCGGCCGGGTTGGCGAAGGTGAGTGCCAGCATACCCTGTTTTTTCAGGTTGGTCTGGTGGATACGCGCGAAGGATTTTACCACTACGGCTTTAACGCCCAGGTAGCGGGGTTCCATGGCTGCGTGTTCGCGGCTGGAGCCTTCTCCGAGGTTTTCTTCCCCGAAAATGATGGTGCCGATGCCTTTTTTCTGGTAGTGACGAGCCGAAGCCGGTACTTCCATGTATTGGCCTTTGTCAATGTTGAACACTTTGTTGCGCTCGCCATTGAAGAAGTTTTCAGCGCCGATGTAACAGTTGTTGGAGATGTTTTCCAGGTGACCGCGGTATTTCAGCCATGGGCCGGCCATGGAAATGTGGTCGGTGGTGCACTTGCCTTTCACTTTGATCAGCACGCGCATATCGGTTACCTCTTCCGCTGTAACAGGTTTGAATGGCTTGAGCAGTTGCAGGCGCTGGCTGTCTTTGGCCACAGCCACTTTTACTTTGCCGCCTGATTTTGCCGGGGCAATGAAGCCGGCATCTTCCACTGCAAAGCCTGCTTTGGGCAATTCGATACCTTTTGGAGGATCCAGTTTAACCTGCTCACCCTTTTTGTTGGTAAGGGTTCCGCGCTTCGGGTTGAAGGTCAGATCACCTGCAATGGCAAAGGCTGTAACGATTTCCGGAGAAGCCACGAAAGCGTGGGTGTTCGGGTTGCCGTCGTTGCGGGAGGTGAAGTTGCGGTTGAAGGAAGTCATAATGGAGTTCGGACGCTTAAGGTCGTCCATGTGGCGCGACCACTGACCGATGCAGGGGCCGCAGGCATTGGCCAGCACCACTCCGCCGATCTGTTCGAACTCTTTGAGCAGTCCATCGCGCTCGGCCGTGTAACGAATTTGCTCAGAGCCCGGCGTAATGGTGAATTCGGCTTTTACCTCAATGCCCTTATCGCGGGCCTGGCGGGCAACGGAAGCTGCCCGGGTGAGGTCTTCATAGCTGGAGTTGGTGCAGGAACCGATCAGGCCCACTTCCAGTTTTGCCGGGTATTTGTTTTTCTTTACGGCAGCCGCAAATTTGGACAGCGGCCAGGCGAGATCCGGCGTGAACGGACCGTTGATATGCGGCTCCAGTTTGCTCAGATCAATTTCAATCACCTGATCGAAGTATTTCTCCGGGTTTTCGTAGCACTCCTGGTCGCCGGTGAGGTAAGGAGCAATCTTATTGCACATAGCGGCCACTTTGCTGCGGCCGGTAGCCTTTAGGTAGCGCGCCATGCTCTTGTCGTATCCGAAAGTAGAGGTGGTAGCCCCAATTTCAGCACCCATATTGCAAATGGTGCCTTTACCGGTAGCGCTCATGCTTTGTGCGCCCGGGCCGAAATATTCCACAATAGCGCCCGTGCCGCCTTTAACGGTGAGGATGCCGGCCACTTTCAGGATCACGTCTTTGGGTGAAGCCCAGCCGCGCAGTTTGCCGGTGAGTTTCACGCCAATCAATTTTGGCATCTGCAATTCCCAGGCCATGCCGCTCATGGCATCCACGGCATCTGCGCCGCCTACGCCAATGGCTACCATGCCCAAACCACCGGCGTTTACCGTGTGGGAGTCAGTACCGATCATCATACCGCCCGGGAAAGCGTAGTTTTCCAGTACAATCTGGTGAATGATACCGGCGCCTGGCTTCCAGAAGCCAATACCGTATTTTTGGGAAACAGAGCTGAGGAAATCAAATACCTCTTTGTTCTTGTCGAGTGCAACAGCCATGTCCTTATCGGCGCCCACTTCGGCAGTGATAAGGTGATCGCAGTGAACGGTGCTGGGCACCGCCACTTTTTTGCGACCACAAGTCATGAACTGAAGCAGCGCCATTTGTGCCGTAGCATCCTGCATGGCAACGCGGTCTACCTGAAAAAATACATAGTCGGAACCGCGCTTGTAGTCCGCCATCGGGTTGTCCTGGTGCAGGTGGGCAAACAGGATTTTTTCGGAAAGCGTGAGCGGGCGTTTAAGCTTGGCTTTTGCCGCGTCAACACGGGCGGGGAAGGAGGCGTAGAACGCCTTCAGCATTTTTAAGTCAAATATTGTCGAGGCCATGGGTATGATTTTATTTCAAAAAGCGCGCAAAGGTAGCGGAATCGTTGCCCAATCGAACGGTATTTTGGGGAAAAAGTTTCAAAAAAGGCCGTTAAGTACTCCTTTTTATAAGTCGTCTTAATTGTACAGCTAAAGTTTTTTACTCTTTTTTTAAACTAAAGATTATACTTCCCGTTAAGATAGTATTGCTATTATTTAACAAACTCATTCTTTATGGCACACACCCTTAGCCCAGCAACCAGTGAAGCAAGTGAAAACTCAGGTTCCTTGCATGCCGTTCCGATTACCGTGACGCACGGCGACGGCATTGGTCCGGAAATTATGTCGGCAACGCTCCGGATTCTGGAAGCAGCAGGCGCCCGCCTGAACATTGAAACCATTGAGGTAGGTGAAAAAGTGTACCTCAGCGGTAATACCTCCGGTATTCCGGAAAATGCCTGGCAGTCGCTGCAAAGAACGAAGGTGCTATTGAAAGCGCCGATCACCACCCCACAGGGTTCGGGCTACAAAAGCCTGAATGTGACCTTGCGCAAGGTGCTTGGTTTGTTTGCCAATGTTCGTCCATGCACCACGTATTCCCCTTTTGTACCCACCGCTCACCCTGCCATGGATGTGGTGATCATTCGGGAAAATGAAGAAGACCTCTACGCGGGCATTGAACACCGCCAAACCGACGAGGTGGTGCAGTGCCTGAAACTGGTGTCGCGCCCCGGCACGGAGAAAATCATCCGCTACGCCTTTGAGTATGCTCGCCTGCACGGACGGAAAAAGGTAACCTGCATGACCAAAGACAACATCATGAAGAACACCGACGGGATGTTCCACAAGATGTTCAAGGAAATTGGGCAGGAATACCCGGAAATCCAGCAGGAGCACATGATCATTGACATCGGTGCAGCACGTCTGGCCGACCGCCCGGAGTTGTTTGATGTGATTGTAACGCTGAACCTTTACGGCGATATCATTTCCGACATTGCCGCCGAGGTAAGCGGTTCGGTTGGTCTGGCCGGTTCAGCCAACATAGGATCCGATTTCGCACTTTTTGAAGCCATTCACGGCTCCGCGCCCGACATTGCGGGTCAGGACAAGGCCAACCCGTCCGGACTGCTGCTGGGGGCCTTGCAGATGCTGACGCACATAGGACAGAGCGATGTAGCTGCTAAAATTCAGAACGCCTGGTTACGCACCATTGAAGAGGGCATCCACACAACCGATATTTTCAACGAAAACAACAGCACCCAGCGCGTAGGCACCCAGGCATTTGCCGACGCAGTGATTGCACGCCTTGGCCAAACGCCGCGATTCCTGAAGCCGGTAGTGGCAGGCAACAAGACAGAGCGCATCCATATCAAGCTGAAAGAACGTCCTGCAGCCAAAAAGGAGCTGATCGGGGTAGATGTGTTCCTGCACCATGCGGACAAAGACGCCAACAAGCTTGGGGAAAAACTGAACCACTTCCGGGAGGGCAACCTGGAACTGACCATGATCACCAACCGCGGCGTGAAAG
>JADZFI010000253.1 GCA_020850025.1 Saprospiraceae bacterium | reverse complement strand
GTGTCTTCGTGTCTTCGTGTCTTCGTGTCTTCCTGACCCTTTGTGCCTTTAATAAAGCAGCACCGCCCGCTCCACTTGCCATTGCCGGTTTTCGAGGCGGATGGCATATCGGCCGGCCGGCAAAGGTCCGGGGTTGACGGGCAGCTCGTTCATACCCGGCATGGTACTCACCTGTTCTTCATGTACCAATTTGCCGTCGGCAGCCCAAAGGGTCAGGCGCAGATCAAGGTTTTCGGTCGTTTTCAGGCGTACGCTGAACTGTTGATGCGCCGGATTGGGCAAAATATCCACACTCACTTCTGGCAGGGGCTCGCCGGTGGAGAGCACCTCTTGCACCAGGTTGTTGCGGCTTAACAGCCACAAATCCGGATCGAAGATCAACTCAGTGGGCGCAAAACCCAGCTGAACGCTGAACTCCTGTCCGCTGAAGCTGTGGTTCAACACCAGTACGGTATCCTGGATTCCGTTGGAAAGTTTCAGCGCCACGGGCATTTCGAAAAACGACACGGATGGGTGAGAGGAGGTTTGCCCCATCAATATTTTCACCAAATTATCCGGTGTTTTCGACCATTTGATGTCGTACGACGGGTAGCCCTGACCATAAAACCAGTCGGCAAAAAACTCGTCTAGATTCTGGCCATAGGTGGCTTCCAGATGGGCTTTCAGGTCTTTCGTGCGCGCATACCCGAAGGCGAGCGCCGGATCGTTGATGTAATTTCGGATGGCCTGGAAAAAAGCGGCATCGCCCATTTTCCAGCGCAGCATGTGGAGCAACATGGAGCCCTTGGCGTACGACAGCCTGCTGCTGAATACGCGGGCCACGCTGGTGGTATCGTCTACCCACACCGAGCCGTCGGGCTGAGCGGTAGATTTATTGATGCGATCGGCTTTGTAGATTTCCCAGTATTGCGGGCGCAGAAAATTGTAGCAAAGGCCGGTGAGGTAGGTGGCAAAGCCTTCATTCAGCCAGATATCTTCCCAGGAACCACAGGTGATTTTGTCGCCAAACCACTGGTGGGCCAGTTCGTGTGCCAGCAAATCGTATCCGAAATTGCCCACAAACGACATCGTCTGGTGCTCCATGCCTCCGCCCCAGCCGAACTGGGCATGACCGTATTTTTCCGTCTGGAATGGATACGGGCCGAACAGGTCGCTGAACAGCAGCATCACGTCCACGTTTTCTCCCACTCCTATCTGTGCATCGGCCAGTTTTTCCGGATAGACGTAATTGATGATGTGGGTGGTATCGTTTTCAAACACTGCCGGCACGGAAAACACGGTGTAATTGGTCACCGCAATGGCAATCAGATAAGCCGGAATGGCATAGCGGTGCTTCCAGTGAGCCGTGATCCGGTTTCCCGTCTGGGTTTCCGACATCAAACTCCCGTTACTGGCAGCCCGGAAGCCGGCAGGATGAGTAACGAATACATCAATGGAGTCGATTTTGTCGTTGAGCGCCTGCTTGCAGGGCCACCATTCCATCGCCCCGTAAGGCTCAGAGAGCGTCCAAAGCACCGGAGCCCCTTCGTGGTTGTTTGTTTCAAAAGAACCAAAACCTGTGGAGGTGGGGATCCCCTCATAGAAAAAGCTCAGGGAGTCCGGCAACAAGGCCGGCAAAGCGGACGGAAACTGCACCGTGAGAATGTTGCCGCTGCGGAGAAAACTCAAATGCTGACCGTGATACAGCACACTGTCCATACCCAGGGCCTCCGAAAAGTCGAAATCCAGGCTGGTCACATTTTCCGTGGGCTCAAATACCGTCATCACCTCGCCGGAAATATAGCGCACCGCCGGATCCACGGTCCAGTGCATGCGGCAATAACGCACATCGCTGCGATTATCGGCGCTGTTTTGGAAATTGCGGTCCTGCGCATGTTGAATAGACCGAATCCAGGCTTGTTTTTCCTGGTCGGCCAACTCCTCCAGCGAACCGAATTGCTGGGCGCCAAGCCTCAGGCCACAGAAAAGCAAAAAGAAGGACAGACGTGGCATGGTGATGGGTGGGGGACGCCTGGGCTACCGACGTTAAGGGGCTATGCCCTGAGTCCGTCGCATGAAGGATAATAACGACCTCGGAGAGGTCTAACGTTTGTAGCAATGATCGATTTGTCGCGATCCAAAGACCTCGGAGAGGTCTAACGTTTGAGTGTTCATGAACAGCATACAAACCTTTGACCTCTCCGAGGTCGCCTTCGGATTTAATTACTGAGCTCCGTATTTCCCGGGGTTTTCCAGGAAGGTTTCTTTGCAGCTTGCATTGCAAAAACCATACACCTTGCCGTTGTAGTGCACGGTGTCTTCTACGGTTTTATCCACTTTCATTTCACAAACCAGATCCAGATCGGTTGCCCAAGGCAAATCCGGACCGGCAGCTGCGGCCGTGGGGGTGTCGGTTTTGGGTGCGCCCTGCTGACAAGCAAACAGGAACAGCGCCAGTGCAAAAGCGGAGAAAATGCTGAGTTGTTTCATAAACGTTTTTTTAACGATGGACGATGGACGATGCTTTACGCCTCAAAAATACAAAATTTACTGAAGAAAAGCATCCTTTTACCGTCCCATCATTTATCGTCCCGTCGTCCATCGTTCCATCGTTCCAATTACGGTTTTACCTTAAACTTAACCGTTTTGGTGGTGATATGATCGCTGTGGTCAGATACGGTTACCGTGAGCGTTACCGGTATTTCCTCCGTTAATGCCGGGGTGAAGTGCTCGTGGAAATCGTATTCTGTTTTATCGTGTACAGTGGGGGATTCGCTGAACAATATAGTGCCGTCGGCATCTTTGGTCACGGTTACATCCATTTCATGAAGGCCTCCTTCATCAGTTACCGTAATTTCCATGTGTACTTCACCGGAAATGGTATCGTTTTCCACAGGAGTATGGATGGTTACAGCAGGAGCAATGGTGTCGTCGTGGTGGTCGTGTTCGTCCTTACAGGCGGGAACAATCAGGATTGCGGTTAGAAGGGTCAATACCCCGAACAAATACTTGTGCATGGTGAGTGATGAAAGTTTTTAAAAAATGTAGTTCAATGTTGCCATCCAGCGGGCGCCTGCTTGTATGGCGCCGTCGCCGAGATGTTGGTGAAGTGGTTGTTGCAGGGTAAATCCTGCCGAAAATTTTCCGGTGTACACATCCAGTCCGTAGGTACCCAGAACGAGCGTTCCGCCGGTTGCTTCTGCCTGCTCATCGCCGTCCCGGTTAGGGGCCGACTGATCAGCGAAAACGCCGACATTGGGCAGCAGGGAAATTTTGCGCATACTTTTCCAGTAAAACGCCTTAACCGAGCCGCTTATTCGGTTGCCAAAATGATAATCCTGGCGATTCACGGTATTTATCCGTCCCATCAGATCGGAGGCCAAACCCCAGGCGCCACGGCGCAGCGTGTAGGCCGCCGAAACAATGAAATCCGTGCTGCCGGAGCCGGGCTGCAGGTTGGCGTGCAACAAGCGCCCTTCCTGACTCCTCAGCCGGTGCTGACCGGTGGGCAGTTTAACGCCGCCACCCAGTGTGAGGGAGTGTTGCCATTTCCGACCCAGGCTGTCGCCTGTGTTCAGCAGGATGTAATTGCCGAGCACCGACACATCGCCGATGCCCTGGGTATGAGATAAAATACCGTTTTCCGTACGCCGGAAATCGTGATAAGGCGCAAGTACCATCATTTGCAGACGTCGCAACGGGTAAAAACGCCCCAGTACGTCAATGGTACGGAATTGTTCGCTGGAGTGAAACTGACCGGCTTCGGCGGCACTGCGGTTGTGTGCGGTCCGGAACGTTTGTTCCGACCAGCGCATGCCCACAAAATGCCGGTTGAACTGCGGCAGAATGCCGAAATAGTTACCACCGATCGAACACCCGCACACATCGCAGGCAGCAGCGCCGTAAGCATACGCCAGGAACGCCACTGTTAGAAACAGGGTTCGCATAAAATCAATACGTTTAAGGATGAACAGAACACACAGCGTTTATGTGGTTCGCAATCCCTGGCGCTCTATGGAGATCAGAAGCGAGCGCCGAAACAACTCCTAAAGGGGAGTTTGTCAGGCCGGCGGCTTGAGGATGCCGCGGGCAGGCGGATCGGGCTGGGCGCACTGATAAGGTGGCAATTCCCCCGCCTGGTAGTCATTTCCGGCACAAAGCACAAACATCTGCTCTGTTTCGAAGAACAACTGGATGTCTTTAATTTCCCGGAAATTCTCGGGAAGTTGAGGCTCCTGGGATTTCTCCCGGGCAGCCATTTCTTTCATAAAGGCGCACTGACCATTGCAGTGCAGATTGGGCTTGTCTTTATTGACACACTTTTCCAGATACGCCGCGCGGTTCCACTGATAATGGATCGTCCAGGCCGTCCGGATGGCAGCCTGCCCGATGATCCCGCAGAGGAGTACAATGGTTAGTGCGTATTTCATTGTGCAGGCAAAGATAACAATAGGTTTCGGAGTTAATTGTCAGAATTGTGACAGGACCCTGAAGAAGGGAAGATTTTTTTGCGTTGAAAAAGGTGCGCGGCATGTGGTGGTGTCCCCTTGTTTCTATTGAAAAACGTGAGTTGTACAAAGAAAGTGTTTAATCAAAAATGCCCTACCTGAGGCAAGATTCCGTTTGGTGAATGGCTGCCAAACTTTTAAAGTCTTTTGATTGC
>JADZFI010000252.1 GCA_020850025.1 Saprospiraceae bacterium | reverse complement strand
CCTATGTCTATAAGTCGGTGCTGCCCTGGCCTATGTCGCCGCTTTATCCTTATCCCAAGCATCTGCCCTGGACGGTGTATGCAGCCCCCTTGGCCTTCTTTGCGGCGGTGGCGGCTTTTATTTGGGCCTGGAAAAAAGGTCTGCGTATGTGGGTATTCGGGGCGGCCTTCTTCTTTTTCAACGTGATGTTCCTGTTGCAGATTTTTGCAGCTGGTCAGGGTTTTTTGGCCGATCGATTCACATATGTGGCCTATTTCGGTCTGTTTGCCATTGCGGCTTATTATGCCGATAAGTTCGCGCAAAATGAAGCAAACAGAAATAAAGTGTTGACCATTGTGGGGCTGGTGGGCCTGATTTATGGCGCCTGGACCGTCAAACAAATCGGCATCTGGGCCGACGGGTACAGCCTCTGGACACACGTCATGAGCATGGATGAAGGCAAAAATGAGCGCAGTTCATTGCCTTTCTGGAACCGCGGTCAGTTCCTTCGCAATGTAAAAGGCGATTTTGAAGGGGCTTTGAAAGATTACAACAAAGCCGTGGAGATGGAGCCCAATAACCGTGAAATCCTCAACAGCCGGGGTAAAACCTATTTCGATATGGCATCCTCCGGTAAATACAAAGGTCAGGAAAAACCGCTGCTGGAAAAGGCAGTAAGGGACTACACGGAGTCGCTCTCCAAAACCAACCAAACCGATAAAGCTACCAGTGAATCCTACAGCAACCGCGGCGCCGCTTACGGAATGCTGGGTATGCTGCAAAAAAGTATTGACGACATCTCTGAAGCCATCAAGCTCGACCCGACCAACAAAAATGCCTATGCCAACCGCTCCATTGCTTACCTGAATACAGGGCAATATGAAAAGGCGCTGGCGGATTATCAGGAATACCTGAAATACGACCCCATGAATGCCAACTTCTGGTATGAAAGCGGCATGGTACAGCGGGTAATGAAACGAAACGAGGAATCCGTCAAATCACTGGACCGAGCCCTTCAACTCAATCCGAAATTAGGCGTTGCCTACCTGGAACGCGCCCGTGCCAAAGCGCAGGGGGGGGATTTGCAGGGCGCTCGTCAGGACTACCAGAAAGCCCAGCAAATGGGCGCCAAACTGGAGGCCATGGACCAGCAGTTGATGGGAGGGCAGTAAGGCGACAGAGCGTGACCCGTTTAAGGGTTCACCCAAATACCCGGACATGTGAGTAGGTATAAGAAATAGTGCATTGGTTCTGCTCTTCCATCCAGTCCTAACAAATCGATTAAATATAATGCTTATGACTGGTCAAACAACACCTGCATTAGCCAAACCACTTCCAGACGAATATCCGGAGTGGTTTGCGGCCGAAATTGAGCCAGTTCCCTATCCTGAGTTATTGGATGGACTGGAGCGCTCTTTTGAGGGAACCCTTGCATTTTTACGTGAAATACCTTCAGATAAATTGCTTTGGCGGTATCAGCCGGAAAAATGGACGATTTTGGAGGTTTGGCAACATGTGATTGATGTGGAGCGTGTTCTTTGTTACAGAGCGTTGCGGTATGCAAGACAAGATACCACAGTGCTAAGCAAATTTGACGAAAAAGCATTTGCGACACATAGCAAGGCCAACTCCAGAAGTTGGGACAGTCTTATTGCCGAGTATAGTGCGGTCCGCCTGTCTACGCAATGGTTATTTAAAAGTTTCGATGCAGAAATGGCTTTGAGTCGTGGAACTGCGGGGCGATCACAACTCACCGTTAGAGCCGTTGGTTATCTGATATTAGGTCATGAAATGCACCATGTTGGAATAATCAAAGAGCGGTATTTAGGTGGGTAAATCCTGTCACCTTGCCTCAATCCTCCGCCCTTTTCATCGCCATCTTCACCTTGAAGTTGTACCAGCTCTTGCCCATGAACTTGTTCATAACCATGTCAACTGCATAGTTGGTGGTAATGCTGGCCAGGCCCTGTACCCGCTTGAACATGGAGGTGAACGCACGCAAACTAATGGAATAGCCGCTGTCGGTATACTCAATATAATGCCAGTAGCCTCGCGGAATGAACAGGGTTTCGCCGGGCATGAGCATCACTTCCTGACCTTTGGCATGTTGCAGGGCCGGGTACTTTTCAAAATCCGGTTTCAGGACGTTCACATGGCTGGCTACGGTAAATGGCAGGTGATATAGATTCCTGCTTTGGTCGTGCGGGAACAGAATGACCCGTTTGCGGCCATGAATCTGGTTTAGAAAGACATGGCTTAGGTCAAGATCATAGTGCAAGGCCACCCTGGAACCCTCGCAGCCAAAGAACATAAAGGGCACTTCGTCCACAAACCCGTCCATGATATCAGGCATGGAAAAATCTTTCCGCAGCTCTGGCGCTTTCCGGAAGATGTTCCACAGGTAAATGCGCAAATCAGAAGGGCCGGCTTCCATGATTTCCAGGTATTCCCGGAAGGTAATGTGCATATCCGGCATCAGGTAGCTCCGCCCGGGGCGCGAGTAGTTGTTGGATACCACCGGCACCATCAGGTCGCCATAGTTCTTTTTAAAATAATCAACGGTCCACTTACTGATCGCGGGCCATTTGGCGGTCAGATCGGTAAAGACAACAGGCTTGAGCGGCTCCAGATACTCTTTGGCAAACGATTCGCGGGTAAGACCGCTTCTTCGTTCAACAGGTTGAAGTTCAAGCATATAGCGTCGATTTTAAATGGTAAGCTCAAGAATAGGAAAGGCAAAAGTAATCAGCCGTTTTATCTGCACATGCGAAAGATGGTATGAGCAGGCGCCAATGCAGCCCAAAACAATAAAAGCAGGGGGAAAAACTTGCCGGAAGTCATATTTAAGCCGTAGGATTGCAGCGAAAGTAAAGAACAATATGAAAATACTCGTTTTTGCTACCAACAATGCCCACAAAGCCCGTGAAGTAGAGCATGTGCTCGGCCCGGGCTTTCAAATCAAAACCCTGAAAGACATCGGGTGTCTGGAAGAAATTGAAGAAACAGAAAGCACTCTGGAAGGGAATGCCCTTTTGAAAGCGCGTTATGTCAAGGAAAAATACGGTTACGATTGTTTTTCCGAAGATGCCGGCCTGGAAGTTGCCGCGCTTGGTGGCGCCCCGGGAGTGCACACCGCCCGCTATGCCGGCGCCTCCAGAGACGCCAACGATAACATGGATCTGTTGCTCAAAAATCTGGAAGACAAATCTGACCGCAGCGCCAGGTTCCGGGCCGTCATTGCCCTGATCCAGGACGGGCAGGAAACATTGCTGGAAGGCGTTTGCAACGGCCATATCGCCCTGGAAAAACAGGGCAACCAGGGCTTCGGCTACGATCCGATTTTTATTCCCAATGGTTACGAACAAACCTTCGCTCAACTCGGCGACGATGTAAAAAGCGTCATCAGTCACCGGGCAATAGCCACGAGAAAGCTGGTGAGCTTTTTGAACGACGATGTACCCCGGAACTCCGTTCCCGGGGGGGGATCACGGTAGCCTGGAACTCCCGGAACGGAGTTCCGGGATACATCGTTCATCGTACCGTTGTTGTTTGGATGTTTCGTTTCAGCCCGGCGTATTTCACCCGTTTGACGGCTGATTTTTTAAAAACCCGTCCAAACACCTCTTCGGTGAGCTCCCGCCAGGCGCGGCGGGTGAGTTGATGGTGGTCGGGGTGGGGTTCGAAGGCGGGCTCCTGATGTCGTTGGGAAAAGCGGTTCCAGGGGCAAATATCCTGACACACATCACAGCCGAACATCCAGTTGTCCATTTTGCCCTGGAACGCTGCCGGTATTTCCTCTCTCAGTTCTATGGTAAGGTAAGAGATGCATTTGGAGGCGTCCAGGAAATAGCCTTCAGGACTGATGGCTTCCGTAGGGCATGCTTCAATACAGCGCCGACAGGTGCCGCAATGATCGCGGATGGGGTCGTCGTACATCAGGGGTAGATCGCAAATGATTTCTGCCAGGAAAAAATAGGAACCACGTTTGGGGTGAATGGTCAGTGTATTGCGACCATTCCAGCCCAGGCCGGCGCGCTGAGCCCATTCACGCTCCATTACCGGCGCAGAATCCACAAAACAGCGCCCGTTTATCTCCCCAATATTATCCTGCATGAAGGCCAGCAACGCTTTGAGCCGGTCTTTTACCACAAAATGATAATCCTCGCCGTAGGCATAGCTGGCTATCTTGGGTGCTTTAGGATCGGCTTGTTTTTCAGGATTGAAATAATTGAAGCTGAGGCAAATCACCGTTTTAGCGCCCGGCACCAGCAGGGTTGGATCCACCCGCATATCAAAATGATTGGCCATGTACGCCATCTTGCCGTGAGCATTCTGTGCAAGCCACCGCTCCAGTTGCCGGGCCGGCTCATCCAGTCGCTCCGCACGGGCAAAACCCACAAACTCGAACCCAAGACGGTGCGCCTCGGAACGAATCAACTCGGACTAACGTTGAATGGGTTGCATTGGGCAAAGGT